>JADFLK010000250.1 GCA_022564455.1 Bacteroidota bacterium | reverse complement strand
CTGGTCGTGTTGTTTCTGGTCGTAGTCGGGTGCCGCGATACGATTACGGGTCCAGCCTCTCCAATTGATCCGGTGGCGGACCCAAGCCCCTTGCCTCCTGCTGCCGGCGTTGACCCTCTGTACGTGAAAGGGCCAGCCGTGTTGACGGAGGGCAGTTTAGGCAGATACCGAGCTGAACCCTTCTTTCACCCGGAACTGGACCGCTACGAATGGCGCGTGCTCGGTTTTGGACGAATTGTTATCGAGTCCGATGATCCGTCAGGCCATTATCGACTGATCACGGCGCGACCGACGCAGGCCGGCAGTATTCTCCTCACCGTCCGGGCTTACGCGCACGATGGACGGCGATTGGCGTACGGCGAGAAGGTCGTAGAAATTCCTTGACGACTGAGGCAAGTTCGTACACGTTCGAAAGCGCCCGGGCATATAGCTGCGGCGCTTTCTTGCGTTGAACGGGATGAGTCTTTGGAGCTTGTTCACAGTAATTCGCGACGGACGGCTTCAAACCATTCTGGACCGTTTCGGCATTGCTCTCGTCGTTCGGGTCTATTGTCAAGAACTCCACGCGCGTCTTGTATTGGCCTCCCCGCAGTACTTCAGGGCCATCGCTCAACACGCTACTATGAACAGGCCCTATTGAAATAGCCATACCGCGCCGTACTTTTGGGCCAATGTCCTCGTCCCCCCGACGTTTACCGCTGATGCTTAAAGTTCTCGCGGTTACACTCGTTGTTTCGTTTGCAGCGTGGTGGACTGCACTATCCGGTTCCGACACCGCCCCTCCACTTCCTGTGGATCCACAGGAACAGTTATGGCCAGGTACCTCGGCGTGGACAACGAGCGTGCTCGATACGCTGTCGCTGGAGACGAAGGTGGCTCAGCTCTTCGTAACCCACGCATACGCAACAGAGGAGGGCACAACGGGCGCCGAATGGGAGCGTCTCGTGGACCTCGTGGAAAACTTTAACGTAGGCGGCGTACTGTTTTTCTCCGGGGAGGCTGAACGGCAAGCTGAGGCCATTAAGAGCCTCCAGGAGCGTGCGGCTATCCCGCTCATCATTTCGCAGGATATGGAGCACGGCACGGGCATGCGCGTGGACGGCGGCACGGCGTTCCCCAATCCGATGGCCCTCGGCGCCACACGCGATCCTGCCCTTGTGTACTTGATGGGCAAGGCAACGGCCGAAGAAGCGCTCGCGATGGGTGTCCATCAGAATTACGCGCCGGTTGCCGACATCAACAACAACCCACTGAACCCCATTATTAATGTGCGCTCGTTTGGGGAGGACCCCGATCTGGTTGGCATGATGACGGTGGCCTACATCAGGGGTATGCAGGACGGCGGACTCATCGCTACCGCCAAGCACTTCCCTGGCCACGGCGATACGGAGACGGATTCGCATTCGTCGCTGCCCACGTTGCCGTTCGACCGCGCCCGGTTGGATGCGATGGAACTGGCGCCGTTCCGACGTGCCATAGATGCCGGTGTCATGAGCGTGATGACCGGCCACCTGTCGCTCCCCGCCCTCGATCCGAATCGCCCGGCTACACTCTCGCATCCAATCATCACCGGGCTGCTGCGTGACGAGCTCGGCTTTGAGGGTCTCATCGTCACTGATGGACTCGACATGCAGGGCATCGCGGAAGGCCTACAGATTGGCGAGATTGCCGTACGCGCACTCGAAGCCGGCGTGGATCAACTCCTCCTGACCCGGGACGAGCGACGTGCCCACCGCGCCATCATGCGGGCTATCAGCGAGGGACGGCTCACGGAAGACCGCATCGATGCCTCCCTGACCCGCATTCTCCGCGCCAAGGCCTGGGCCGGGCTCGCCGATCCTTTCGCCGGGCAGCCCGTGCCGCCCGCCACGCAGACTCCCGAGCGGCCCGAACTCGCAGATCCTGACGCGGACGCGACCCACGCCTTCCGCGCCATTCGCAGAGCCCAGTTTGCCCACCTGGCCGCGCCGAGCGCATCGCTCCTCCATCGCTCCGGCCTCCTCGCCGATGCGATTGCGCGGCAGTCGGTAACGCTGCTCCAACCCAGCGGCGGCCCCGTCCCCTTTGTCGGCCAGGGGGCGCCGCGGCGTTTTCTCACCCTTACGCTGGATGACAGTGAAGACGAATCTACCGGCGAACCATTCGCCGCCGCCGTCTCGGCGGGCGTCCCCATAGGCAGCGTCACAACGCACCGGCGGCTTGGTGTGGGCGATTCGCAAGACGCATTCGTGGAGGCGTTGTCGTTGGTCTCTCAACACGACGTAGTCCTTGTTCCGTCGTTCGTCCGCGTGCGCTCCTGGAGCGACGCTATCGAACTTCCTGCCCGCCACAAGGTGTTTTTGGAACGGGTTATGACCCTGGGAAGGCCCGTCGTTCTCATCGCGTTCGGCAACCCCTACGTGCCGCTTGGCCTCCCCGAGCCGGCCGCGTACGTGGCCGCGTATGGCGGATCGGATGAAAGCCAGCGCGCCGTTGCAGATGCGTTGTTCGGGCGCATCGCCGTGCGCGGAACGTTGCCGATTACCATCCCAGGGCGTTATGGTTTTGGGGAAGGCGTACAGCTTGAACAGGCTGCGCTTCGCATCGGCTCGCCGGAAGAAGCAGGCATGTCGGCTGACGTATTGAACCGGTTGGATGACGTTATTCTCGAAGCCATCAGAGACCGCGCCTTCCCCGGCGCGGCTGTAGCGGTGGCGCGCGGAGGCGTTCTGGTGAAACTGCGCGGCTACGGCCACTTCACCTATGCCGACGTGGATCGTGTGTCCGAGCGGTCTCTCTACGACCTTGCCTCCGTAACCAAGGTCATCGCTACAACGGCGGCCGCCATGAAGCTCTACGAAGAGGGCCGTCTCGATCTTGACGAGCGCGTCGCGCACTACCTGCCCGAATTTGGGCAACGCGGCAAGGCACGCGTCACCATCCGCCAGCTTCTTTCACACAGCGCAGGCCAGCGGGCCTTCCACCCTTTCCACACCGACGAAGACATTACCTCGCCGAGAGATATTCTACGTTTCATCTATGCGGATTCGTCGCGTTACCGGCCGGGAACGCGCACCGTCTACAGCGATTTCGACATGATTGTGCTGGGTGAGGTCATCGGGGAAATCACCCGGCGACCTCTTGATGAATACGTACACGACGTGTTTTTTGAGCCGCTCGGCATGACCAGCACCAGCTATCTGGGCACAGGCCGCCGCGACCCAACGGTGGTGCCCACCGAGAGCGACCGGTCGTTCCGGGGGCGCATCATCCAGGGCGAGGTCCACGACGAAACCGCCTGGATGCTCGGCGGCGTTTCCGGCCATGCCGGCCTCTTCTCAACAGCAAAGGATCTGGCAAAATTCGCCTACATGATGGCCAACGGAGGCGAGGCCTACGGGCGGCGGTACTTCCGGCCGGAGACTATCCAGCTCTTTACGCGGCGGGTGTCCTCGCGCGGCCGCTACCCGATGGCGCTGGGCTGGATGAGCTGGCGCTCGCAGAACGAAGGCTCTTCCTCGGCCGGACGCTTCTTCGGCCCGCGTTCCTTCGGGCACACAGGCTATACCGGCACGTCCATCTGGATTGACCCCGACGAGGAACTATTCGTCATCCTCCTTACCAACCGTGTCTTCCCCACCCGTCGAAACAGCCGCATCCGCAATGTGCGCCCAGCCTTCGCCGACGCGGCCGCGGGATCGCTACGGGCTCCCGCGGGGCATCCCGAACGGATGCTGGGCTTCGGGGCGGTGCCGGCGGATTTGCTGGGCTTCTGAAGAACTCTTCGAGACCACGCCAGAACGGAACACATCTTGTGGCATCCGGTTGGAGAGCCGATTTCTGAGTCAGCCCACTCCTTCATGCCCACCTACGTCTACCGCCGCGAAGACGGCACCACATTTGAACTCGTTCAGCGCATCACCGACGACGCGCTGACCGAAGACCCGGAAAGCGGCCAGAAGGTGGAGCGCGTGATTTCGGGCGGAATCGGGTTGCAGTTCAAGGGGACCGGCTTCTACATAACCGACTACGCGCGGGCCGGGAGCGGGAGCGAAACGACCAACGGAGAGGCGAAAAGCGAATCGTCGTCGGAGGCCAAACCGAAATCGAAGTCAAAATCGAAATCGAAGCCGGAATCGAAAAACACAGACGCCTCCACCACATCGAAGGATTAGCCGCAGGGCTCCTCCGCAGCCTGCGGTTTAGCGTGCAGTACCCTGCCGCCACCGGCGGACGGCGCGGCGCCAGAGGGTCTCGTACGAGTTGCTCCGCTGCAACACCCAGTTCTCGAACGCCGGCCGCCGTGCA
>JADFLK010000249.1 GCA_022564455.1 Bacteroidota bacterium | reverse complement strand
GACGAAAACCAAGACGTTGAGGACAATGAAGGCAAGCGTCACGAACGCCGGCCCGCTGAGTTGACTGTCGTCGTCGCTGATTGGAAAGAGCATGGAAAAGGCGGGTTATTCTGTATGCTCGGCGTTCGGAATGAGTTGGCCGTGCAGTCTTCAGAATACGGCAGCGACGTGAACGCCGTGGACGATTCGGGCTTCAAATGAAGGGGATTGACCTCGCGAATCTAAACCGCAAAACCTGGTAAGATGACCGCTCGCCCCTCTTGAAGATGCCGTGACTGCGTACCCTGCCTTCGGTTTTCGTTGACACCCGCCTCCAACAATCCGTATTTTTACCCTCCGACCGCGGAACTAGCTCAGTTGGTAGAGCGCAACCTTGCCAAGGTTGAGGTCGCCGGTTCGAGCCCGGTGTTCCGCTCGAAAGAAACCCTGCCGCACCCGTGTGGTAGGGTTTTCTTGTTACGGCCTCCCACTAGCCTCTGCAGCCCCGCAGAGATTGCGGGGCGGTTCGAGCCCGGTGTTCCGCTCGAAAAAAACCCTGCCGCACCCGTGTGGTAGGGTTTTCTTGTTCATGCCGTCCGCAGTTGTCTACGCTGCTATCAGCACGCGAAAAAGATGAAGGCCGTCCACAACTCCACACCTCTCCTATAACATAGTAGGGCAACGTCTCGATAACAGTGTGAGCAGAAGCTGTGCGGCCTGACGACGAGTCCCTACTGGGCTCGTAAGATTATGGATGTTTTGACAGTTCGACGTCCATTCCGTACGTTGTGATACCTGCATGGAGGCCTTGATATGCTTGCCACGACGCGAACTTCACTTCTTGGGTTGACTGTCCTCCTGTTGTGGCCCGCTGGTAACATCGTGTTGGCCCAGTCCACACCGCCGGACACGCTTGACTGGCACCGGTATTATCCGCTCGAAGTAGGCAACATATGGGAATACGAAGAGGCGGAGGACCCCTTCGATTACACCCGGTACCACATCGTGTCTGATACGACGGTCGGCGAGCACAGGTATTACAGGCGCAATATCTTCTACCAAAACATTCCCGTCTTCGGCGACACCGTCTATACGGGCTACGATTACGTCCGCTACGACACAGCCGGCGTAGTCGTTGCTGTGCCTTCTCCGGACGCAGACACAGCGGTGGTTGACCCATGTGCATCGGAGGATTACTTCGCACGCGATCTGCGGCTAGGATTCGAGGCGAGGGTAGCCTGCCCAGCACCGCCACCCGACTCTGTCTTTGTAGAAGGCGGCTATGACGAGGTGTGGACGGCGCCGGGCGGCGCGCCTGTTAATGTGGCTGCGATCAAGACATTTTTTGTTGTGGATGGGCTCATCTATTCGACATTCGTCGCAGACATCGGCCCGGTCGGCGGGGGAAACCTCTGGGGACCTCGGCTCCACTACGCGCGCATTGGAGGGGTGGAATATGGTACGCCTGGGATTGTCGTTTCCGTGGAGCCGGCAATTCCTACGACGGCCGGCCTTCAGGTCCGAGTCCTGGGCAATCCTGTGCACGGGTCCGCAGCCGTCGAGATTCGATCACCATTTGTACAACCGGCCCTTATCGAAGTGTTCGACCTCACGGGCAGACGCGTTTGGAGTGATCAACTCCTGCTCGCTCTCGGGTCAACGCACAGTGACGCACCCACGAGGCTGCTAAGTTCCGGAACATACCTCATTCGGGTTTCTACGGGAGGAAGCACAGCGTCGGGCGTTTTCACAGTGGTTCGGTAAGCAGGTTGCCGCCTGCAATAGCACGTGCAACGATCACGCGGTGTGTGCGTAGGAGCTAAAGATGCTATAACTTTAGCACTCCCTCAGCCGACTTCGCGTTTCGTGACTCGTAGAACTTGCCCCATCAATATGCCCACCAGGGCGTCCATCTCACTCCTGCTCCTGTTCGGGCTTTGTATTAGTACGGGCAGCCTTCATGCACAAACGCTGTCCTCCGACACGAGCAACGCGTCTACCGATCTGGAGGCCCTCTTCTGGGCTCGGCAGGACAGTGCTCGCACCTCGTTCACGGACGCCGACGTTGCCTTCATGGCCGGTATGATCGGGCATCACGCCCAGGCCCTCGTGATGTCGCGCCTAGCTCCCACAAACGGTGCGAATACGCAGGTGCAGACCCTCGCAGCACGGATTATCAACGCCCAGACCGACGAGATCGTAATCATGCAACGGTGGCTCCGTCAGCGAGGGCAGCCGGTGCCCGAAGTCCATATTGAAGGGCTAAACCTGATGATACACGGCGGCGGCGAGCACGACCACCTGCACATGCCCGGGATGCTCACGGACCAGCAGCTGCACGAACTTGACGAGGCCCAGGGCGCCGCGTTCGACCGGCTCTTCCTGACTTACATGATCCAGCACCACAGCGGCGCAGTCACAATGGTCGACGACCTCTTCGCCACCGACGGCGCGGCGCTGGACCAGGCGGCCTTCAAGCTCGCCTCGGACATCAACGTGGACCAGATCACCGAGATCGCGCGCATGGAGCTCATGCTCACCCAATTACCTGAACCCGAACCGGGACCCTGATCCCTGCATTCCACACGCACGATTTCCCGACCGAAACCACACCCTCCCCATAAACCGCACCACCATGACTCACCACATCGCCCCACGTACTGCCCTTACGCTTCTGTTCTTCCTGGGACTGATCGGCGCGCCTGCGATGGCCCAGAACTCCATCACACCCGACCCACGCGTAGGGCTCGCGCCGGGGCTGTTCGATGCTGAAGAAGCCGTGTGGAATCTCCGCGTCCTCTCCTCCACTCCGCCGCCGGAAGCGTTCGTCGGCGTTACCAACTCCGACCTTGCCTTCACCGGCGACTATGTCATCCAGGGCAACTACAATGGCATGATAATCTGGGACATCTCGAACCCCAGCGCACCGGAACTCGTGACCGAATACCTCTGCCCGGCTTCGCAGAGCGACGTATCCGTCTACGGGAATCTGCTCTTCGTCTCCGGCGAAGGACGGGGCGGGCGCCTCGATTGCGGCACCGAAGGTGTGGAAGCGACGGTGAGCGCGGATCGCCTGCGCGGAATCCGGATCTTCGACATCAGCGATATCCGTAATCCCGAATATGTTGGGAATGTGCAGACGTGCCGCGGATCGCACACGCACTCCGTCCTGAAAGACCCGAACGACGACGAGAACGTGTACATCTACGTCTCCGGGTCGGCTCCGGTACGCCCAGACGAGGAGCTACCGGGCTGCTCGTCGGCCTCGCCGGACGAAGACCCCAACTCCGCACTGTTCCGGATTGAGGTCATCAAGGTGCCTCTAGCCCACCCTGAGCAGGCCGCGATCGTGAGCTCGCCGAGGATCTTCGATGATCTGGTTGCCCCGCCGCAGCACGGCCAGGCGCCGGCAGACATCGCCGCACTCGAAGAGGCGCGCGCGCGCGGCGACTTTGTGGTTTTCGTCTTTGGCCGGGATCGCATACTACCCTCGCGGATGGCTGGGCCCATGTTGGCTGAAATTGTGGAGGAACGTGGCGGAAGTGGGGACCCGACGGCAGCGGATAGCACCACGCTCCACGAGAGGCTTCCTGCGATTCTCGAAGAGCGGTTTGGTAGTCAGGACGATGACGGCGACGAGGACGACGGCCCGCAACCCGGCCCTACGCAGTGTCACGATATCACTCTGTATCCGGAAATTGGGCTTGCAGGCGGCGCCTGCGCAGGCTACGGGTTCCTGCTTGATATCACCGACCCGGAAAACCCGACGCGCATGGATGCTGTAGCGGATTCGAACTTTGCCTACTGGCACTCGGCGACATTCAACAACGACGGCACCAAGGTTCTCTTCACCGATGAGTGGGGGGGCGGGGGCGGACCGAAGTGCCGCGAAACCGACCCGCCGGAGTGGGGAGCAGACGCCATTTTCACGATCGAGAACGGCGAAATGGTTTTTCAGAGCTACTACAAGATGCTCGCGCCACAGACGCCTCAGGAAAACTGCGTCGCACACAACGGCTCGCTGATCCCGATTCCGGGACGCGACGTAATGGTGCAGTCGTGGTACCAGGGCGGCATCTCCGTCTTCGACTGGACCGATGCGGCGAATCCCGTGGAGATCGCCTTCCACGATCGTGGCCCGGTGGATGCGGAGGAGATGGCATCGGGCGGAAGTTGGTCCGCCTACTGGTACAACGGCGTAATCGTAAGCTCGGAGATTTCTCGCGGGCTCGACATCTTCGAACTGGTACCCAGCGAATACATCTCGGAGAACGAAATCGCGGCGGCCAATTCGGTCCATCTCGATTA
>JADFLK010000248.1 GCA_022564455.1 Bacteroidota bacterium | reverse complement strand
ATGTCTGGCTTGTTGTTGCTCCAGACTGTCAAGCGCTGTGCCGATGACATCGGCAGGTGAATCCACAAATGGTTCCGCAAAATGCTTGAGACGCTCGTATGTGGAGTCTGGAATTCGGATGACGGGGTTCATGGAATCTTTAAGTTGTTTGGTTAAACTGCAACAATGTAACAGAATGATATGAATGATGCAACCCTCTACAGGAATTTGATTCCTGGAATGGGTTTCCATCTTCGAGGGAGTGACATTGGTGAGAGTTAATGACCACTCTACCTGATTGGTCGGCTAGCGGTTCAGGCCTTCGTCAGGACAAACTGCCCGCCCACAGACAGGACATTAATTTCGCTGTCGAGTCCCAACCTTTCGGCCGCCGCTAGTAGAACTTCGGGAGGTTCGTGTAATGGTTCCTCAGCAAGATCATACGTTCCCCAGTGAATCGGGATGAGGGTGCGTGCGCCGAGATCGGCAAATGCCTGCAGCGCTTCCGGCGGGTCTACGTGAACGCCGCGCATCATCCAGCGTGGCCGGTACGCGCCAAGCGGCATCAGAACAAGATCGGGCGATCCGAGTTGTTGGCGGATCTCAGCGAAGTGTGGCGCATAGCCCGAATCGCCTGCGTAGTAAATCATTGGGGCTTCCATGGCCAACGGCTCGAAGAACCAGCTCGCCCACAGCGTGGCGTTGCGATCTCGGAGCGTACGCCCAGAGAAGTGACGCGCGGGAACACAGTGGATTCGAAGTCCATCGAGGTCCGTGTACTGGTTCCAGTCGAACACAGTCGCGTCTGCTCCAGACGGCATATGGATTTCCACACCAAACGGGACGAGAAATCGCGGCGCATGTCGATCCCGTAGAAACCGGAGCGCCTTCGGATCGAGGTGATCGAAGTGGTCATGCGACAGAACGACTATGTGAATGGAAGGCAGGTCCCCCAAAGCGAGCGGAGGAGAAACCTGTCGCTTTGGCCCGATGAGCCCCATTGGCCCCGCACGTTTTGCCCAGACCGGATCGGTGAGGATGGTCAGGTTCGGTAACTGGATCAGCACCGAAGAGTGGCCAAGCCACGTGACGCGTGCAGTTCCTTCCCGTACGGACGCGGCGAGTTCAGCCGGATCGAGCAGCGTAAGCGGCGCCGGCGTCTGCTCTTTGCTGCCGAGAAAATGCTTGAGCATGAATTGCCACGTTCCTTTGTCCGGCGCATCCTCGTGCGATGGCTGTAACGGCCACGGGTTGCGGAAGCCGCCGCCGGGAGCGTGGTGGCGCGTGTCGTGCCAGGGGTGGGTGTGGATGGAGAGTCGTTCTGACAATCTGATGGCTAATCTGTGGGGGAGGGCTCCGCGTGGTTGCCGGTTCCAACTACGATCGATGATACCGAGTCCTGGCGATTCGTTTTCTGCGTGAAATACCTCTCTCTCGGTAACACCGGTGAAATCGCGGCCTCTGTCACCGCTTTGAAATTGCTGGAACCGGTCTTTTGACGTAACTGGGACCTTCACCTGCTGGTGCCGTGTCATCTCGAACTATCCGTTTTTCAACTATGCCAGCGACTAGCCCCAAACAGGCCACCCTCAAACTCGTACAGCGTCTGTCCGACGATGCATCGTTCGAGGACATCCAGTAACAACTCTACGTGCTCCAGCAGATTGAGGAAGGTCTCAAGGATGTCGAAGAGGGGCGAACCATTCCGCACGCGGAGGCGCGGGAACGGATGAGCCGTTGGTTGGGTGGCGCCAATTCTGCCGAATCCCATGGCTGAGGTCCACTGGTTGAATCGTGCGCTTCAGGATCTCGACGCCTCTCCCCCATCGAAGAATTGCTAAGCACAGGTGCTCTGCTCGGCCCGCACGCTACGAGCGATGTGACGACTATCTGAGCACCCACTCGAGGGTTTGATATCCGAAAAATCCGTCGCCAACGGAATGGCCTGGCTCATCATTGCGTTTATTGTGTTTCCGGTAGCGGGCGTCCTGTTGCTTCTGCCGTATCCATCTTTTCGTACGGCGCTGGGAAATCGCAAACGGGCTGACGGCACACAGAGTAGAGCACGGACAAAAAGAGAGCGCAAACACGCGGCTGACTTCGCGGCTCACATCCTGCTCGTCCCCATCATTGTCGTAGCTGTCGTCGGTACGTCTCTCATTGTAGTTCATGAGGTAATCGCACCGATCCCGTTTATTCTCGACGTAATGGGTGCGTACGAGGTAGGCTCTGAGGGCTGGGAGGACGCCATCGAGCATGAGGAGATTGGCGATGTTGGTGATTGGTACGAGGAACGGATGGGCCGACTCGGGGTTGAGGCAGACACCGCGCGCTACTTGAAAGAGACGCTCGCGCATAACTGGATGACGGTGCTCGCGCTGTTCGTAGCAGGATGCGGTGTGTTTTACGTCGCCTTGAGCAAGATTTATGTTGGAGCGTCGGCGGCGTACCAGCGTGGGGTCAGAGCGCGGGCCGAGGAGTATAGGCTGCATGATGGAGACGATCTGACTGACTTCGAGCGAGCACTCTCAGAGTTGATCCACTGAGAGTTCTGCCTGAAAGACTGTCAAGGCAGGATGCCAAAGGTGGAGGTGGATGGTGTTGCGAGGTGATTTTGCCGTGCGGGGAGGGATGTATCTACGCTCAACGGGCGATCCCGATGATTTGGAACCGGCCCCACTTTTTTGTCTCTCCAGTAGTGCTGAAGCACCTTTTCCTCGGTGACACCGACGCAACCGCGGACTTGTGTTGTGGGAACGACTACGTGGGGTAGAAGGCGCCAAACAGGATCGGCTGTTAAGAGCCTGTTGAAATACGTCATCCTGCCTGCGGCGGCGCCTCGCTTACGGCGTAGAATTTCAACAGCCTCTTTACTAATCAGGCTTTCCTCACTACAAATTGCCGTCCGGCTGACAGGACGTGGATGCTGTCGTTGATCCCCATCCTTTCAGCCTCCGCCAGCAACACCTCCGGCGGCTCATGGAGCGGTTCCTCGGTAAGGTCATAGGTACCCCAATGGATGGGGATGAGGGTACGTGCGCCGAGATCGGCAAACGCTTGCAGGGCTTCGGGAGGATCCACGTGAACGGCACGCATCATCCAACGTGGCCGGTACGCGCCAATCGGCATCAGGACGAGGTCGGGCACTCCATGGCGTTCGCGGACCTCAGCGAAGTGCGGCGCATAGCCCGAATCGCCTGCGTAGTAGATCGTTGGGGCTTCCCAGGCCAATGGCTCGAAAAACCAGCTCGCCCAGAGCGTGGTGTTGCGATCACGGAACGTGCGCCCAGAGAAGTGCCGAGCGGGGGTACAATGAACGCGAAGACCATCGAGGTCGTTGTACTGGTGCCAGTCGAACATGGTCGCGTCTGCATCCTCTGGTAGGTGGGCCTCCACTCCGAGCGGGACAAGGAAGCGAGGCGCGTGCCGGGCGTGCAGAAACCGGAGCGCCTTCGGGTCGAGGTGGTCGAAGTGGTCGTGCGACAGAACGACGACGTGGATGGCCGGCAGATCCTCCAGCGTGAGCGGGGGTAAAACCCGCCGCTTTGGTCCAGCAAATCCGAACGGTCCGACACGCCTGGCCCAGACCGGATCGGTGAGGATTGTCAGGTTCGGAAACTGGATCAGCACAGTCGAATGGCCGAGCCACGTCACACGCGCCGTTCCTTCCGGAACGGACATAACAAGCTCAGCGGGATCGAGTGGCGTGAGCGGCGCCGGTGTCTGCTCTTTGCTTCCCAGAAAATGCCTCAGAAGGAACTTCCAAGGTGCCTTGTCGGGCGCATCGTCATCCGAGGCTCGGAGTTGCCGTGGGTTTCGAAAGCCGCCGCTCGGTTCGTGATGGCGCGTGTCGTGCCACGGGTGGGTGTGGACGGATAGCGGTTCCCGCATAGCAAACCAATTCAAAATCTGTAGGAGTTTGTTGAAGAAGTGCTCTGTCTCCGAGGCGAGCGGACCTCGGTCGAGATCAAGGCACGAGATCGCAGGCGAATTGGTGATTCGTCGAGATTCTCGCAACGCAGAGATCGGCCGAGAGGCGCCGCCGCAGGCAGGATGACTTTTTCAACGGACTCCTAAGGTTAGAGGGCGAGGCCGGCGGCCTCTTGAAAAATCGAAATTGATGACGCGGGGTCAACGCCAAGGCCTTCCTGCCGCCCGATGATCTCGCCGCCCGAATCAAGGAGTGTAATGCGATTCGTATGGGCGATGTTGCCGTCGGCTTCGAAACGGTAGCGCACATCCAGCAAAGCGGCCAGCGTACGAACATCCAGTTCCTCGATGCGGAGGAGCGGCCATTCGTCGCTGAGGTC
>JADFLK010000247.1 GCA_022564455.1 Bacteroidota bacterium | reverse complement strand
GCAATCCGCTTCTTCTTTGGTTTGTTGAGGGCCACCAACCGTCTCCGCAGCTCCTCCAACGCCAACTGTTTGTTTCGGTGCTGGCTCCGCGAGGCCCGGCTCGTCACCACAACCCCGGACGGCGTGTGCGTCAGCCGAACGCCGCTTTCCACCTTGTTGGCGTGCTGCCCTCCCGGCCCGCCGGAGCGAAACGTCTCCACCTCGCATTCGGCCAGAAGCGCATCGTTGTCGTCCGGGATAGGAATGTCCGGCATGACTAGTCGGCCATCACCGCAATGCGGACGCGGCGGTTCTGCTCGCGGCCTTCGGCGGTGTCGTTCGTGGCCACCGGATGGTACTGGGAGAGCCCAACGACCTCCATGTTGCTGCCCTCGAACTCGTGCGTCCACTGCAAGTGCCGGGCTACCATCGCGGCGCGCGCGGCGGACAGCTCCCAGTTGCTCGGGTACTGTGCTTGCAGGTTTTCGCCGATGGGGTTGGCGTCCGTATAGCCCTCTACCCGAATGGTCTTTCCAGGATACTCTGCGTGTAGCCTCGCGGCCACCTCCACAAGACCAGCGATGCCTTCCGGTGTGAGTAACGCACTTCCACTTTCAAAAAAGATGTCGGTGGGAAGCATGGCCACGGTTTCGCCGCGTTCGCCGGAGCGCCCGCTCTGAAGGCTAAGCGCCCGCTCCAACTCGGCCACACGGGCCTGAGAGGACTGGTACTCCGAGCGCGTTAGCTCGAGTAGTTCAAAGGCCGAGCTCAAGTCGTTTTGCAACGATTCGTTTTCGGTTCGGAGGCGGTCGAGTTCGCTCTGCTGCTCGGCGAGGCCGCGGTTGGACGCGCAGCCGGAAGCAACGAGAAATACAGCGGAAAGTGAAAGGACAACAAGGCGGTTCATAGCGGCAGTGCGGTTGACGGGCGAGGAGCCGTATCAGGTTTATGCCAACAAGCTAACGCGAAGCGCGCCCCAGCACGCAGCAGCGGTACGCCATAGAGCACCATGACCGCGTCGGCCCGCTACCTGCTCGGTAGGGACGGAACGCGCGTGTCGCCACCCGCAAGGTGATCAATCAGGAGCGATCCGGGTGGCCCGAACGTCCAGTTGTACCGCAGCGAAAATGCGCACGAGCGGCTGTTGCCGGTGCAACTCGCTCCGGTGAGCAGATTGCCGCGGACCCGTTGGTTGGCATCGAACACAGGCGAACCGGAATGCCCAATAATCAGCTGGCCTTCATCGACAGATAGCCTCCACATCATTCCTTGCCGGTCGCAGCGGTCGTTGTGCTCAATGGGGTTGTGGTCGTAGGCGATGGTCATCGGCATACCGTTTGGATGCCCGATGACGGTCGCCGATTCCGGCACGGTTTCCTCCACGGACCAACCCGCATACCTAACATTGAACGAGCCGGGAATACGCATCGCGAGCCGAACGAGCATGTAGTCGCGGCTGAGAGAATACGGGCCTTCGCCGTTAGTACCAGTCGCTACCACTTCGCCGCCCCAAATGCAGTTGTTCTCGATTCGGCAGGGAGGCCCGCGGGGAATCGAGGGCATTATTTCGATCTTTTAAGGCGTCCCGCAGTACTGCGGGATAACGAAAAAGACCGAAGAAATGGGCCGATTTCTCACCGCCGCAGTAGATCCGTCCTTAGTCAGACAGGCTCCTAAGAGGCTGTTGAAATATTCCATGTTCGTGGGTTCGCGCTGTTGTTTTGTTGTCGTCGTGCTGTTTTTCTGTCCCCCGTCTGCCGATGTTTTATCCGAAGGCCAAGCCGGCGCAGCAGTCGCTCTGGATTGCGACCGAGGAGATCGTCTCGACGCCCGCCAATTCGTTCTACACCAGGTTCGATAAGGCGCTCGTCGCGATGGGCTTCCCCGAGCAGGTTCGCTCGCTCTGCCGCCCGTTCTACGATTCGCATGGTCGAGGCCGCCCCGGCATCGATCCGCTTGTCTACTTTGAGATGCTGCTCGGACGGGTATCCGTCCGGATCGGGTTCTTCGAGAACCTGTCCAGCGAACGGGCCATCGCGGCTCGTTGCGCGGACTCGCTCTCGATCCGGAGCTTTCTCCATTACGAGCTGACCGAGGGCACACCGGATCATTCGAGCGCGCGCCGTCATCCGCCAACGCCTCGCTCCGGAGGTCTACGAGCAGGTCTTCGCCCTGGTGCTGCGGGCTCTGAAGCGGCACGGGCTCTTGCGCGGCAAGAAGCTCGGCATCGACGCCTCGACCCTGGAGGCCAATGCCTCGATGCGCACGCTCGAGCAGCGGCTCAGCGGCGAATCCTACATGGAGTACGTGCGGGCGCTGGCGGCCGAGGCAGGTGTTGATGCTGAGGATGAGGCAGCGGTGCGGCGCTTCGACAGAAAGCGCAAGGACAAGAGGCTCTCCAACAATCGGACGGGTATCCGTCCGGAATGGCACAACCCGCACGATGCGGAGGCGAAGATCGGCAAGACGAAGCAGGGCACGACAAAGCTGATATACAAGGTCGAACATGTCGTGGATCTGGAGACGGGCGCCATCGTGGACGCGGACGTGCTGCCGGGCAATCAGGGCGACACGGCGGATCTGTCCCGGCGTGTGGAGAACATCCAGGAGCGGATGAGGGCGGCCATTGGCGAGCAGACCGGCGAGGGCGAGCAGATCACCATCGAGAGCATCACAGCCGACAAGGGCTATTACGATACGGAGCAGTTGCGGCGTCTTCAGGAATCGGGCATCGAGACCGTGGTGCCGGATCGCATCGAGAACAGGAATCCGGGGCGGTTGATCGAGGCGCAGCGCGCGGCGGTCATCGCCGCGCGGCGAGCGGTGGAGACGAAGGATGGCAGGGTGCTGATGAGACGTCGGGCGGAGTACGTCGAGCGGAGTTTTGCACAAGTGCTCGATAGCGGGGGCGCCCGCAAGACCACCCTGCGCGCGCAGCGCAACGTGCGGAAGCGATACTTGATTCAAGCGTTGAGTTGCAACCTGTCGCTGCTGTTGCGCACGCTGATGGGCATCGGGACGGTGAAGCAGGCGCTGGCCGCAAGGCTTGACGCTCTCGAACTTGCGCTGATTCATCTTCTGCAGACCCTCATAGAAGCTTCTTTACGTCCAGTGGCAATCCGGAGCCTTCCGCAAACCTGCTTCTTGCAAAAAGCCGCTTCGCCGTCTTGCCTCAGGCTTGCCGCCTAACAAAGCCAACTCCCGCCCAAAAACATGGGTTTTTCAACAGCCTCATAAGAGGCTGTTGAATTACGTGCTCTGTCGCCAAGACAGCCTGCCCCGACTTGTCGGGGAGCGCATCTCGGATGAGATCAAGACGCGAAATCGTAGTCGAATCGGTGATTCGGAGAGTATTTCGTAACGCAGAGATCGGGCAAGAGGTGCCGCCGCAAGTAGGTGGAGTTTTTCAACAGCCTCATAAGGGGAGGCCATTAGAATAGTCTACGGCATTGCATCCTAGCTCCAAGTGCCGTATGATTCTTTCCATGAGACCTGGCCTCCCAAACGATTATGTCGATTCCATTTTCCCCCACACGCGCCGATTCGCCCTCTGAAGGCACAGAGGAGCACATTTTCTCGGAAGAGCAGAACGAGTTGCTCGAACCGGCCGGAGGCGACGGAGCCCCCGAAATTGTATCGGATGAGGAGTGGGAGGCTGAAACCAGCCGTGCAGACGAGGCTCCGGTGGAAGATGTCTCCAGTGTAGATCAAATCCGCGAAATCCTTTTTGGGCGACAGATGAGCGCCTATGAGGAGCGTTTTTCGCTGCTCGAGAAGCGAATTCTGGTGGCCACCGAGGTGCTGCGGCAGGAGGTCGGGGAGCGGCTGGATTCTCTCGATGCCTACATCAGGGAAGAAGTCGACGGAATGGGCCGCCGAATTACACAGGAGCGGGACGTACGAACCGTAGCCGTTGAGGAACTGATTGCCTCCGTGCGGCAACACCGCGATACGCTCGGCAAGCGCATGGACATTGTGGAAGAAGCCAACAATGAGGCAGCGGAGGTACTGCGAGCTCAGGAGGCACGTGAGACGCGCACCGACGACCTGCAGAAGAGGCTGGACGAGAACCTCAGCGCGCTGCGGAGTCAGAAAACGGATTACCAGACGCTGGCCACGCTATTGGCCGACATGGCAGCGCGTCTGAGCGAAGGCGACGGCGAAGACTGAGGTCCATTCCATCCACCGAGCCGCTGTTGGGAAGATGAGCCTAGTGCGACGCTACGTGCCGCGCGTGTTCTCGGAGGAATACCTCACCACCATCGGCGTCAAGATCGGCCGCGTACCCGTTCGGCACAAAGGGCAGGCTCTTTCCGGGGCCATTG
>JADFLK010000246.1 GCA_022564455.1 Bacteroidota bacterium | reverse complement strand
ACGACCGCCACGACCATGTGCATTAGACCCCACCTACCATGCGCCACCTCACCTATTTCATTCTCCTCGTAATCACTCCGGCTGCAGCACAGCACGACGCGCAGCACCACCATGCGGATGATGAGGCCGAGGTCTCGTCCGCCGCCAATCAATTCACCGCGGCTATCGCTGCGGAAGACAGATCTGCCCTGGAATCCATCCTGAGCCCGGATGCCCTGATTCTCGAGAGCGGTGGCATCGAGACACGCGAAGAATACTTCGGCCACCATTTCGGGGCAGATGCCGAGTTTCTCGCCGCGATGACACGCGAACCTCTCGATCGCACGATCCACATTAAGGGAGACGTAGCCTGGGTTGCGTCAGTAACAAGACTCCGGGGTACGTTTCGGGAGCGCGACCTCGACCTTAATAGCGCCGAGCTCCTCGTTCTTCGCCGAACGCCGGAAGGTTGGCGCATTGCCGCCGTTCACTGGTCGTCCGGCTCGCGCGAGTAAGCGCGCACTGTGCATGTACGTTGACGCTCCGGATGCACTTCCTCATGTCCCTGTTCACAGACCCGGCCTTGCCCCCATGCCCTTCGTCCGGCTTCAACGACTTGTAAAGTGCCTCCGCTGCCCGTCGTACAACCATGGGCCGGCGTACGAGCTTGTCCTCCAGCACGAAGGCGAGGCGGGTGACTGCGGCCTGTTCCGCTGCCTCTGCTTCGCCTACCCTGTGCTCAATAACGTCCCCATCCTCACGCAAATGACCCTAACAAACCGGATTCTCGACCGATGACGCAAACCAGGATTCACAAGTTGTTCGTTCCTATCAAGCGCTACGCCCCGCCTTTTGCGTCCAGGTTGATTCGAAGATTTGGAACAGCATTTCTGACACCGGTCTTTTTCAGCATCCGGTCTGGACACTTTCGAAGTAGTTGGGCGGAACGCTCCGTGACATCTGCTGGTCAACCTTTGCCCTGGTATTCTTACCCTTGCATCGAGTTCCTCAAAGCTCGGTCGTTCCACGACTGCAACATACTCGAGTTTGGAGGAGGACAGTCTACGCTATGGTGGGCAGAGCGAGCCGCGAAAGTCGTTACGCTGGAAGGGAACGAGAGTTGGTATGAGACTCTAAAATCTACGGCACCTGAAAACGTGAGCGTATTTCTTGTTTCATTGGATTCGCCTGCCAGTTGTGTCGAGTCCGTACAACGAATCTTGGCGGAGAACGACTGCAGGAATTTCGATGTCGTCGTCATAGACGGACTATACCGGGCCGAAATGATCGATATTGCTCTGCAGGTGATCTCAGAAGATGGAGCAATAATCGGTGACACGACGGAAAACGAAGACTTGTTTGAAGGCTTTCGGAATAAAGGAATGTTTCGTGCAGACTTCTATGGATATGTCCCTGGTAATATACAACGTTCATGTATGTCTATTTATTTCAATGATAAATCACCGTTATTCGGCGCGATGGTACCAATCTCACAGATCTCCACGGAGATCGAAAGCGCCCACTAGCCGATGGTTGCAACGATCAAAGCCGGTAAGTTCGGGGCGTTTGGCCTTGACAATGCCGGACTCTCCCCGTTGGAACGTACGCCTCAGAGTTGGCTCATTGCCACAGATCATTGGTCCGCCGGCTGTTTTCAGTAGCCGATTTCTCGAGCTATCGACGACCTAACATGCATCCTAAAGACGATACCGGGCACCGTCGCCGTATCCACGATGGAGCCACACAGCACAAAGAGACGCATCCTGTAGATCCCGGCAGCCACGGCAGCCACGGCGGCGGCGGCCACCACGATCACCATGCCATGATGGTGGCCGACTTCCGCAAGCGGTTCTTCGTCGCCCTGGCGCTTACGGTACCTATCCTTGCGCTCAGCCCGATGATTCAGGGCTGGCTCGGGCTGGAGCTATCGTTTCCCGGTGCCGTATGGGTTCTTCTGGGGCTGAGCACGTTCGTCTATGCATACGGCGGGCGGCCCTTCCTCACGGGCATGGTGGATGAATTCCGGAAACGCCGCCCGGGCATGATGACGCTCGTTGCGATGGCTATCAGCGTAGCGTTTGCTTACAGCACCGCGGTGGTTTTCGGCCTTGAAGGAAAACTGTTCTTCTGGGAGACGGCCACGCTTGTCGACCTGATGCTCGTTGGGCACTGGATTGAAATGAGGAGTGTAATGGGCGCGTCGAAGGCACTCGAAGAGTTGGCAAGGTTGATGCCCGACAAAGCCCATCGCATCGGTTCGGATGGCTCTGTGGAAGAGGTGCGGACGAGCTCGCTCCACCCCGGTGATATGATCCTGGTCAAGGCCAGCGAAAAGATCCCCGCCGATGGCGTCGTGGTGGAAGGCCGAAGCGCGGTCAATGAGGCGGCGCTTACCGGCGAGAGTGCCCCTGTCGAGAAGGAGCAGGGAGACGAGGTCATTGCGGGTTCGGTTAATGGCACAGGCTCCCTTACTGTAGAGGTGAGAAAAACCGGCGCGGAAGCCTACCTCAATCAGATCATCAGCCTTGTGCGCGAAGCGCAGGCCTCGAAGAGTAAAACGCAGGATCTCGCCAACCGGGCAGCCCTTGTCCTTACGGTAGTCGCCCTCTCGGTCGGCGCGCTCACGTTCGTCGTGTGGCTGTTCTTCACGGACGCCGGGCTCTCCTTCGCCATCGAGCGGGCCGTGACGGTGATGGTCATCGCGTGCCCCCACGCGCTGGGTCTGGCCATCCCACTCGTCGTGGCCGTATCAACGTCAATCAGCGCGCAGAACGGCCTCCTCATCCGCGACCGCGCCGCTTTTGAGCGCGCACGCCTTCTGGATGCCCTTGTTTTCGACAAAACCGGCACCCTCACCGAAGGGCGATTTGGCGTGACCGACGTGCTTGCGTCAGAAGGCATCTCAGAAGATGATCTGCTTGCAATCGCCGCAGCGGTCGAGCAAGGCAGCGAACATCCGATTGCAGCGGGGGTCGCTCGGAGCGCTCAAGAGCGGGGCCTGACGATCCCAGCACCATCAAACTTTGAAGCAATCACGGGCAGAGGAGTTCGGGCGACCGTCAATGGGCGCACCGTTCAAATCCTAAGCCCGGGTGCGCTAGACGCCGCCGGGATTGACGTGCCCCCGCTTCTGCGCGACAAGGCGGACACCTTCGGCCGCGAGGGCAAAACGGTCGTGTGGGTCGTGCAGGACGACCTCGTGATGGGGGCGCTTGCCCTTGCCGACATCGTTCGCCCGGAATCGAAAGAAGCCGTTGCCCAGCTGCACAAGCTGGGCGTGGAGGCCATCATGCTTACCGGCGACAAGAAGGAAGTCGCCGAGTACGTCGCACGACAGGTCGGCATCGACCGCGTACTCGCCGAGGTGCTGCCGGACGGCAAGGCCGACGCGATCCGGCGGCTTCAAGCCGAGGGCAAGATCGTCGCCATGACCGGCGACGGCGTCAACGACGCTCCCGCGCTTGCCACGGCCGACGTGGGTATCGCCGTCGGCGCCGGAACTGACGTGGCCGTGGAAACGGCGGACGTAATTCTTGCTCGCAGCGATCCTCGAGACGCCGTACGCATTGTCGCACTCGCGCAGGCAACCTACCGCAAGATGCTCCAGAATCTGTGGTGGGCGGCCGGCTACAACATCGTAGCCATCCCCCTCGCAGCAGGCGTTTTGGCATGGGCGGGCGTTATCCTCAGCCCGGCCGTCGGCGCTGTTCTCATGAGCCTCTCAACGGTCGTCGTGGCCGTCAATGCTCGACAATTGAAGGTGGACGACTGATCCACGTTTGTATGATTCTCCTGCCGGATCGGTAACAATCGTTGCCAACCCTGGCGATCTTCCTCGCGACAGCATCATTCTCTAAATCACTCCCATGCCCAGCTACGCCATTTCCCGCACGCTCGACCGGTCTTTCGAGGACACGATCCAACACGTCACGGAAGCACTGAAGACGGAGGGCTTCGGGATCCTTACGGAGATCGATATCCGCGAGACGCTCAAGGAGAAGCTTGACGTTGATTTCCGCCCGTACCGCATTCTAGGCGCCTGCAACCCGGCGCTTGCCCACCAGGCTCTGCAGGTCGAGCCTCACATCGGGTTGATGTTGCCCTGCAATGTGATCGTGCAAGATGCGGGTGAAGGGAAGACGGAAGTCTCCGCCGTGGATCCGGTAGCCTCAATGTCAGCCATAGAAAACGAGGCGCTCGGAGATATTTCGATGCAGGTTCGCGCCCGGCTGGAGCGAGTGATCGAAAGCCTGTAACCGGCGGACCCGGCTCGATCTCGGATCATTCAGGATTTTCCCGCCGTTTTTCGAGGCTGTTGAAATTCTACGCCG
>JADFLK010000245.1 GCA_022564455.1 Bacteroidota bacterium | reverse complement strand
ATGCCGAGCGATGCGTCCTCGTGCAAGGCAATATTCCCCTTGTCAACCGCGTCGTAGAAGCTCGGCCATCCGGAGCCGGAGTCATACTTGTCGTCGGAGGTGAACAGCGGCGTTCCGCAAGCAGCGCAACGATACACGCCGTTGTCCTTGACATCGTAGTAGGTGCCGGTGAAGGCACGCTCGGTGCCCTTCTCGCGGAGAACGCGGTACTGCTCGGGCGTGAGATCTTTGCGCCACTGCTCGTCGGTCTTGTTGTTCGTATCCATGAAATTGGAGGCGTAGTTGGTTCTGAAGAGTATACGCGCGAGGGCTCCGGTTGAGGGTCCATACAAGGCGTGAGTACTCTCCTGCAGGGGATATTTTGAAGTCACCCTTCGAAGGTGGACCGAGCGTAGCGGGGGAAGGGGATGTCGGTTTGGCTGGGAGCATCAAGTTGCCCTACTCACCAGCCCAACGCATGGCAGGAGGGGGTGAACGCGCAACGTGTCGCACACTCTTCCGAAGCGCCCTTACCACAAAAAAGGCGGCACCCGCGACGCTGCAGGGTACCGCCTTTTCCAGGTTTCAAGCGAAGGCCATTTATGATTTCTCTTCCTCGGCAGGCTTGTCGTCAGAAGCCTCTTCTTCTGTCTCCTCTGCCTCCTCAACTGGCTCTTCGGCCTCCGGCGCTCCTTCTGTCTCCTCAGCATCCTCGGCTTCCTGCGCTTCGGTACCGGTGTCTGCGACCGCCTCTTCGGCCTCAGATGCTTCTTCCATCTCCTCAACAACCTCGGCTTCCTCAACAGACTTTTCGCCTTCTGCTTCCGCCTCAACCTCCTCCTCAGACACCTCTACAACTTCGGCAGCAGCCTCTTCCGCAACAGACTTCCCATTCGCTTCCACCTCCGGCGCCTCTGCAGCTTCGGCGGCAGGCTCCTCAACTTCTGGCGCAGCCTCGGTAGAGGCCTCCGCCTCCTCCATCTGCTCCTTCAGTGCGGCCAGGCCCGAAATCTCTCCGAGCGTAGCCGGGCCGGACGACTGGCGGCCGAACTTCTTAACCGAACGGCGTTCTTCCCTGCGGGCCTTCGCCTTCTCGGACCGCTCGGCGCTACGCGCTGAGCGATCAGCCGCGTCCGCTTTGGCGGTTTCGCTGAGAACAATCACGCGGTCGTCCTTGTCGATTCGCAGCACGGTAAGCTCCAGTTCATCGCCCACCTCGTAGGCGTCGGCAGGACTGCCGGATCGGCTGAGGTGGCTGGCGGGCACAAAGCCTTCGGCATCGCCGTCAGGCAGTTCCACAACCACGCCACCGTCGTTAATGTCGGACACCTTCGCGTTGGTGCTCGATCCTTCCGGGAAGGTGCTCTCGTACTCGGCCCACGGGTCGGTGGAGACCTGCTTGTGGCCGAGCGAGATGCGGCGCTGCGCAACGTCGATGTCCAGCACCACCACGTCGAGTTCCTGGCCCTTCTTGACCATTTCGCTCGGATGCTTGACGCGCCTCGTCCAACTCATATCGGAGACGTGGACAAGGCCATCGATGCCGGCTTCTATCTCAACAAAGGCGCCGAACGTGGTGAGGTTGCGAACTGTGCCCTTCGTGACCGTGCCGATCGGGAAGCGATCCAGGATACCCTCCCACGGATCGGGCTCGAGCTGCTTCATGCCGAGGGAGATTTTCTTAGCCTCCTCATCAATCCTGAGCAGCTTCACCATCACCATCTGGCCGAGTTGCACCTTCTGTGTGGGGTGCTTCACGTGCTCCGTCCAGCTCATCTCTGAGATGTGGACGAGGCCCTCAATACCCTTCTCCAGTTCCACAAACGCACCGTAGTCGGTGATGGAGACGACGCGGCCTTCAACGTCCTGGCCTTCGGCGTAGTTGTCCTTGATGTTATCCCACGGATGGCCTTGCAGTTGCTTGTAGCCCAACGAAATGCGCTGACGCTCCTTGTCGTAGTCCAGCACCACCACGTTGAGCTTCTCGTCGAGCTCTACGATTTCGCTCGGATGGCCCACGCGGCCCCACGAGAGATCGGTGATGTGAAGCAGGCCGTCCACGCCGCCGAGGTCGATGAATACACCGAAGTTGACAATGTTCTTGACCTGGCCTTCGAGCACCTGCCCCACTTCGAGTGTCTCCAGAATCTTCTGGCGCTGCGCGAGGAGGTCTTTCTCGATGAGGGCCTTGTGGCTGATGACCACATTCCCGTTGGTCGGGTTGGTCTTCACCACCTTGAACTCCATGACCTTGCCGAGGTAGGCGTCGAAGTCGCGCACGGGGCGCACGTCGATCTGCGAGCCCGGCAGGAAGGCCTCCGCGCCAAGCAGGTTGACAATCATGCCGCCCTTGATGCGACGGATGATCTCGCCTTCCACCACGGTGCCGTTCTCGTGGGCATCTTCAATGGTGCGCCAGCGGATGAAGTCGACGGCCATGAGTTTGCTCAGCATGAGCTGGCCGCGGCGGTCCTCCAGATGCTCCAGATATACTTCTACTTCTTCACCGAGCTCGAGCTCGTGATCAAACTCGTTCTTGGCTACCACGCCGTCGCTCTTGAACCCGATGTCCAGAACCACCTCCTTCTCCGTCATCGACACCACGCGGCCGGTGACAATCTCGCCCTCGGTAACGGCCGTCATCGACGACTCGTAGAGCTCGAGCAGTTCTTCGTCGCTGGCTGAAGGAATATCAGTCTCCCCCGCCATCTCTCTTTCAATCTGCTCCAGCTCTGCGAGAGTGACGACACGGCCCACAATCTCTCCCGTAAAACCAAGTTGGCCCTCCTGCCGAAGCGACCCAATATCATCTATGGAGGTGAGTGACGGCGCAGCAGTATCGGCGGCAGGCTCTTCGGTCGGGGGAGCTTCCTCGGCAGATGCTTCTACCATCAGCGCCTCAAGTTCCGTAGCCTCCCCGACTGCGGGTGCGTCTTCTGTGGCCGCTTCGGGAGTCTCTTCAGCAGTCTCCCCGGTTGCAGGCACCTCTGGTTCCGGAGCCGCTTCCGAGGCTGCTTCCTCCTGGGCCTCCGTTTCCGGCGCCTCAGGCGCTGCCTCTTCAATTGTTTCCGCTTCTGCTACTTCAGGTGTTTCTGCGGTTTCTGTTTCGACTGCCTCTATGGTTTCGGTTTCAGCGGTCTCGGGAGTTTCGGTGTTCTGGATTTCGTCTGACATAGTGGATGGAAGATGGACCGCCGAACCCCAAGAGGGGACTGAGAGTGTGCGGACGCATCGTTGGGTTTTAGCGTTCGGATGTCCCGTTGTGCGGTCTCTCGGGTTGCAAAACGGGTTGAAATGGGTCAGTGCGCGCTATTGTGCGCGGCTCTCGTTGATGATGCCGAGTACATGCTCTACCTGCTCGTCAACGGATAGGGCGGTCGTGTCGAGCAACACGGCGTCCTCGGCCGGAAGGAGCGGCGAAAGCGCGCGTTCGGCATCGCGTCGATCACGCTCGGCCAGTTCGTCGGAGATCACGTCCAGCGAAGGAGTATCGCCGTTCGTTCCGGCCTTGATCTCGTCGTAGCGGCGTCGCGCGCGCGCAGCAAGTTCGGCAATCATAAAAATCTTGACATCTGCATCGGGGAAAACCACGGTGCCGATATCGCGCCCCTCCAGCACAGCGCCCCGGCCGGCTTCGACCTCGCGGCGCGCGATGCGCCGTTGGGCTTCGACCAGCCGACTGCGAACCTCGCCGAGAACAGCGACCATACTGGCAGCATGGCCGGCCTCCGGCGTGCGGATCCGGACCGTAACGTCCTCCCCGTTGAGGAGAACGTGCAGCCCAGTCGACGTAGGATCGAGGTCAACGCTGATGCCCGGCATTAGCCTGGCTGCGGCTTCGCTGGAGAATGGTTGCTCGGCATCGATAAAGGCAAGCCCGACTGCGCGGTACATCGCCCCGGTATCAAAGTAGAGCCACCCCATTCGCTCGGCGACGCGCCGCGCCGTTGTGCTTTTGCCGGAACCGGCCGGACCGTCGATGGCTACGATCACGCAGACGTGGTGCTTGAGGAGCCTGTGAAAATACCGGCAACCTCCCGCCGTTCCAAGGATTTGAGCCGTGAAGGTTCTGCTTACGTGACGATGCGGACCTAAACTGCCCAGGCGGCTGTTGGAAACTCTACCTACCTGCTGCTGCGCCTCGCTTACGGCGTAGTACTTCCAACAACCTCCTAGCGGCCTACCGTATGTGAGATCGTTATGTAACCAGGATAGGAGATCGGCCCCAGTGCGGTATTGACCGTTGGGCGTGCACGAAGGGAGATCCGCGCCGGATTGCCTCCCGCACCGGCGAGGTTCAGGGCGAGGTCGATGAGGTCCCGTGCGTTCGATCCGAA
>JADFLK010000244.1 GCA_022564455.1 Bacteroidota bacterium | reverse complement strand
TGCTGAACAGGAGGTAGTGCGGGCCGGATTGGACCGCGCCGTGGAGCGACTTCGAAACGATCTCGGCGACCGCATCTTCGGGGAGGACGGTGATACGTTGGAAGGCGTTCTGGGCGATATGCTCGTGGTACGGGGCCTCACCATCGCCGTGGCCGAGAGCTGCACGGGCGGAAGTGTAGCGAGCCGAATCACGCGCGTGCCGGGTTCGTCAGGGTACTTCCTTGGAGGTGTGGTTGCCTACGACAACCGCGTCAAGATCCGGCAACTCGGTGTTAGCGAAGCCGATCTGGAAGAGCACGGCGCGGTGGGCGAGCCCGTTGTCCGGCAGATGGCGGAGGGCGTGCGCATTGCACTCGGTGCTGACATTGGCGTAGCCACCACCGGCATCGCGGGTCCGGATGGAGGCACTCCGGAAAAACCGGTAGGCACGGTCTGGCTCGGCTATGCGGATGCCCAAAGCACCTACGCCGTCCGCCTGCAACTCTCGCGGGATCGCGTGATTAACATCCGGCTTTCGACTACCGCGGCGCTGAATCTTGTCCGCCGCCAACTCCTGAGGACAGATCGCCTCGGTGCAAGCAAGCAAAACCGGAGCTGATAAGAACGGAGTAGCAAAGCCGCCGTGGTATTATTGCGATGGCGACTACGAGGGAGAGGCCACGTTTTTGCCGGATTAGGGTTCAGACTTTCAAGGACTGTTTGGCGAGGCCGAGGTAGCGCTTGCGGTCGTTGAGGCCGTTGAGGCCGCCGTTGATCTTCCGCGTTACAGCCTTCACATCGTCACGGTCGGCGAGCGCGTTGATCTTTCGGCTGTCCCAGTACCACCCAGCCACGTTGGCGGCGAAGGGCGGTTCGGAGACGATCTCCGGAGTCTGTTCGAAGTCGATGGAGGTTTCTCCGAGGTTGCGGCGGTGTTCTGTGTATTGGCGGTAATTCGAACGGCCCGTGAGTTGGATGAGGCCGCGGCCTTTGAAGCGACGGCCGTCGCCGGGTTCCGTATTACCGAGGTCGAGGCGCCCCTCGTAGGCTGCACCAGAGGCGAGTTCCTCGTCCCATTTTAGGCCGCCACTCTCGTGCGCCACCTGGGAGAGAAAATGCGCACGCCGGAGCGGCGTCGTGATCTTGTACGTTTTCATGGCCTCGTTGAGGCCGTCAAGGTGACGCCGCGCATGCGCCTCGTTACGCTCTCCGACGATCTCGAGGAGTTGGAGAAGTGTAACCCCGCCGGGCGGCTCTATTGGGTCCTCGGGATGATCTGCGAGGTGGCGTAGCCAGCGGACGAGCGCAGAGCGGACGGTGCCATCGTCGTAGAATCCGTAGCGGCGCTGGAGGGCGCGCGAAGCCACAAAACTATCGTTGCCGTACCAGCCGTCCACCAACAGATCGAACTCGCTGGTGTCGTTGACGAGCTGTTGGTACTCCTCAACGAAAGGGCGGAGATGCTCGTTTTGGCCATTGAACCCGTCCCGGAGACGGAGCGTGGGAAAGAGTACGGCCATTGGCGTCGCGGTTTGAAGTTGAAGGAAGTCGTCGAAGCGGAGCCAATCCCTATTTACATCAAAGCGCCCATTCGGCGCAACCTGCGCCCGGCAGCCTCCTACGACAGAGATGCTCAATCTCGTTCGCCCACAACTCCTTCGTCAAAACTTAGGAGGCTGTTGAATGAGCCGCTCTGTCGTCGAGACGAGCCAATCTTGGTCGAGATCAAGGCGCGAGATTCTCGGAACGCAGAGATCGGGGGTTGCGGGAGAGTGGCCGTCGTAGGCAAGATGGGATATTTCAACAGCCTCTTAGGAGTTACGTTTCGCGTTGTCATCTGTCTATTATGGCAACCAACCTGTCGCGGGGTATGACGGGGGGTGACACCCCCTCGCCGTATCCTGAGTCTTTCGCGGGTCGTACGCCTCATGCGATGTACCCACGATCAGGGCCTGAGGGCCGTGCAATCGGCCGTTTTACTCATCCTTAATCCCAACAACCCTCATGGCAGAGCAAGAAACCAAAGCCAACGCAAAGAACATGGACGCGAAGAGCAAGGCGCTCGATCTCGCGATGAAGCAGATCGAGAAGCAGTTCGGCAAAGGCGCCATCATGAAAATGGGCGACGCCCCGCCTTTTTCCATCGACGCCATCTCGACGGGCAGCATCACACTCGACCACGCCCTCGGCATCGGCGGGCTGCCGCGTGGGCGCATCGTCGAGATCTTTGGCCCCGAGTCGTCCGGCAAGACGACCCTCGCCACGCAGGTGATGGCCGAGGCGCAGAAGCTCGGCGGCCATTGCGCGTTCATCGACGCCGAGCACGCCTTCGACCCTGGGTACGCTAAGAAGCTCGGCGTGGACACGGACAACCTTCTCATGTCCCAGCCGGACACCGGCGAGCAGGCCCTCGAAATCTGCGAGATGCTCATCCGTTCCGGCGCTCTCGACGTGGTGGTGATCGACTCGGTGTCTGCACTGGTTCCGCGCGCGGAGATTGAAGGCGAGATGGGCGCGCCTCACGTCGGCCTCCAGGCGCGGCTCATGAGCCAGGCGCTCCGCAAGCTCGCCGGCATCATCAGCCGGACGAAGACCACGCTCATCTTCATCAACCAGATCCGCATGAAGATCGGTGTGATGTTCGGCAGCCCCGAGACCACCTCGGGCGGCAGGGCGCTCAAGTTTTACGCGTCCGTGCGGCTGGACATCCGGCGCATCGGCGCCATCAAGGACGGGCAGGAGGTTGTCGGCAACCGCACGCGCGTGAAGGTGGTGAAGAACAAGGTGGCGCCGCCGTTCCGGCAGGCCGAGTTCGACATTATTTACGGCGAGGGCATCTCGCTGCTCGGCGAGTTGATCGATCTCTCGCTGGAGCACGACATCATGCAGAAATCGGGATCGTGGTACAGCTACGGCGATCAGAAGATCGGCCAGGGCCGCGACGCCACGAAGCTGTGGCTCCGGGAAAACCCCGACATGAAGGAGGCGATCCTGCACCAGGTGAAGGTGGCGATCGGGATGATCTCCGGCGAGGAAGAGAAGGTGACGGAGATTGATGTGGAGCGCGCTATTACCAACGGCCACCCTGAATTGGCCGACGCCTGACCACACGTCCAATTGGTTCTGCACATGCCGTCCCCGTCCCGCAGCATTGCGGGACTGCGGGACGGGGCGGCTTCTTTTGTGTGCGTAGCTTTCGGCTCGTTTTTCTGCTTCCGATGGTTTTTCTGCGCTTCCTCATTCTTCTGGCCGTTCTTGTTGGAACGAACGCCGCAGCGCAGGACGAACCCATCACCCTGGAGGCACCGGGAGAGGAGAGCCTGGACCACCGGGTTTTCCGCGCGGTCTACAACTACGAGGGTCCAGCTTTTTCGGCTGCCATGCGGGGCGTAAACATCGCCTCCTATCCAGCCTTTTATTTAGTGATTCCTGCCGTGGGGCTCACGGACTTGATCGTAGATGGCGATGCGGGAGCCGGTACACGTATGCTGGCGTCCGAACTCGCAACGATCGGCGTGGTATTCGGCCTGAAGAACCTGATACGACGCGCGCGGCCGTATGCAGCGTTGCCGGATGTAGATCGTCGGCCGATTGGTTCACACGAGCCATCCGGAGGCATCGACTCCTTTTCGTTCCCCTCAGGGCACGCCGCAATTTCCTTCGCGGCCGCGACGTCTGCGAGCCTTTCCTACCCGGATTGGTATGTCATCGTCCCAGCCATGACCTGGGCTTCCGCAACCGCAGTGGCCCGCGTGTGGCATGGCATGCACTTTCCGAGCGACATCGTCGTCGGTGCAGTAGTTGGCGCCGGGATGGGCATCCTCGTGCATGAACTCATGGCGACGGATGACGAGCAGGGCATCATCACGCCCAACGCGACGCAGGTGTTCTCTTTCACGCTGGAGTTCTGATGGACCGGCAGCGCATTAGCAGCGGAGTGCCCTGGGAGGCAACGGTGGGCTACAGCCGCGCGGTGCGCGTAGGAAACCGAATAACTGGTTCACTATTGGCCCACCGGGAGCAGCCATGCGTCTGACGGCAACCTGCCTGCGTTAGCCCGCAGCGCTTGCCGCGCTTCCGCGGCGGTACCGAAGTGCCCCACAGCTAACCGATAGCGTGGAGCACCGCCCGACGTATCCGTCCAATATTTTACATCCAACGAGGTGGATTGCAGAATACGTCTGTACCGAATGGCGGATTCTTCTGCCTCAACCGGATCTGTATACGAACCCACGACAATCACCCAGCCGGGAGTTGTAGCACCGACCAACTGAGCAGGCGGTTCCGCCCTGGGACGTAAGACAGATTGCATTCGCCCTGGAACATTCCGCA
>JADFLK010000243.1 GCA_022564455.1 Bacteroidota bacterium | reverse complement strand
CAGTGTTCTCCATCCACAACGACGTTTACGTTGTTGCGCACGAGGCCCGACGCGAACGTGAACGTCGTCGTCGAAAAAACGGAGCGATCCTGCTGGTACACCTGCGTGGTGTTGACCTGCGCGGCGGCGTCTCCCTCGTCCTCAACTCGGTAGTGGTCGATGACAGCATCCTGCCCGACCACGATCTCCGTGACATGGTTCCCGAACGAGTTCGCGCTGCCCGTCCGGGCATGGTGCGTTTCAATCACTCGCGCCTGACTGTTTTGCCCGAAGACAAACAGGTGGCGGCTCTGGACGATAACCTCCTTATCAGCGTCGATGACGTGGAGGATGCGAATCGGCTGCTCGACGATTACGCCGTCCGGAACGTACAGGAACACGCCGTCCAGGTCGAAGGCGGAGTTCAGTGCGACGAAGGAGTTTTCGCTGACCTCGGCGTAGCGGCCGAAGTGCCTTTCGAGCAACTCCGTGTACGTTGCCTTGGCCTCGCGGAGGCTCGTGATCACGATCTCGCCGAGATCACCCCGTTCCGAAAGCGAAGCCTCGAAAACGCCGTTCACCACCACAACCGTATGTGTGTCGAGGCCCGGGATGGAGTGCGAGGCCACGTCGTCCAGTGTGATGCCGAGTGCACCCGGATCGAAAAACGATACGTCGCTTGGAAACGCCTTACGGATGTCGGTGTGCTTCCATTCCTCGTCTCTCTTGGTCGGAATGCCAAGCGCCTGAAAAGCATCGCGGCCGCGCAGGCGGAGATCCGCGAACGGGCGCGGGGCGCCGTCGCCGCTGAACACGCGGTCGTATTCCTGAAGCGCGCGGTTGTAAAAATCGGAGGTTGGTTTGAGCGTCAGCATAAGATCCTACATCCGTAATGCGTATCCGTGTAACTGCGCGATCGCGAAATACGGATTACGCAACAATGGCTTCGCCACTTTCTTCCTTGATCCAGTCATAGCCCTTCTTCTCCAGTTCCAGCGCCAGTTCTGGCCCGCCAGATTTCACGATGCGGCCGTCGAGCAAAATGTGGACGAAGTCGGGAACGACGTAGTTCAGAAGCCGCTGGTAGTGTGTGATGATGATGAACGAACGTTCGTCGCTGCGCATCTTGTTCACACCGTCAGCCACAATGCGGAGTGCGTCGATATCAAGGCCGGAGTCGGTTTCGTCGAGGATGGCCAGTTGTGGGTCGAGGATAGCCATCTGGAAGATTTCGGCGCGCTTCTTCTCGCCGCCGGAGAACCCTTCGTTGACGGAGCGTTGCATCAACTCGTGGTCGAGGTTGACGAAATCGGCTTTCTCGCGCATCAGCTTGAGGAACTCGGCGACGTTCATGTCGCCCTGCCCACGGTGCTTGCGAATCGAGTTGACTGCCGTCTTCAGGAACTGCATCGTGCTGACACCCGGCAACTCGATGGGGTATTGGAATGCCAGAAAAAGACCTTCGCGGGCGCGCTCCTCGGGGGCCATCTCGGTGAGATCCTCACCCTTGAACGTGATGGTGCCCTCCGTGATCTCGTAGTCCTCCTTACCGGCCAGCACGCTGGCCAGCGTAGACTTCCCGGAGCCGTTCGGCCCCATGATGGCGTGGGTCTCGCCCCGCTTTACCTCCAATGAGAGCCCCTTCAGGATCTTGTGGTCCTCGACGGAGGCGTGGAGGTTGCGGATTGTGAGCATGCTTCTTGAGTTTGAGATGCGAAGGGGCGTATAGTGATACGCCCGTACGGTCTTATTCGATCAGCCCTTAGCCGACCGAGCCTTCCAGTTGCACGGACAACAGTTTCTGCGCCTCGACGGCGAACTCCATTGGCAGTTGGGCGAGGATCTCCTTCGCGTAGCCGTTTACGATAAGGTTCAATGCATCCTGCTCTGAGATCCCGCGTTGCCGGCAGTAAAACATTTGGTCCTCGCCAATCTTCGAGGTGGTTGCCTCGTGCTCTACCTTGGCCGTCGAGTTGTGGATTTCGATGTACGGAAACGTGTGCGCGCCGCACTGATCGCCAATGAGGAGCGAGTCGCATTGCGAGAAGTTGCGTGCGCCGGTTGCCTTCTTGCTTATGCGTACGAGGCCGCGGTAGGAGTTGTCGGAGTGGCCTGCCGAGATGCCCTTCGAGATGATGGTGCTGCGGGTGTTCTTCCCGAGGTGGATCATCTTCGTGCCCGTGTCGGCCTGCTGGTAGTCTTTCGTGAAAGCCACCGAGTAGAACTCGCCGACGGAGTCGTCGCCCTTCAGGATGCAAGACGGGTACTTCCACGTGATCGCAGAGCCTGTTTCGAGCTGCGTCCACGTGATCTTGGAGCGCGCGCCTTCGCACAGGCCGCGCTTCGTCACAAAGTTGAAAATGCCGCCCACGCCTTCCGCGTTGCCGGGGTACCAGTTCTGAACGGTCGAGTACTTCACCTCGGCGTCTTTGTGGGCGATGATCTCCACGATGGCGGCGTGGAGTTGGTTCTCGTCGCGCATCGGCGCGGTGCAGCCCTCCATGTACGAGACGTAGCCGCCCTCGTCGCAGATGAGGAGCGTCCGCTCGAACTGGCCGGTGTTGGCCTCGTTGATGCGGAAGTACGTGCTCAGCTCCATCGGGCAGCGCACGCCGGGCGGGATGTAGCAGAAGCTCCCGTCCGAGAACACGGCCGAGTTCAACGCAGCGAACAGGTTGTCGGTGTAGGGGACCACCGAGCCCATGTACTTCTGCACAAGCTCCGGATGATTCTCCACGGCGTCCGAGAACGAGCAGAAGATGACGCCGTGCTTCCCCAGCTCTTCCTTGAACGTCGTGGCCACCGAGACGGAGTCCATCACGGCGTCTACGGCCACGCCCGCGAGCACGGCCTGTTCGCCAAGCGGAATGCCAAGGCGCGCGAAGTCGTCGAGGATCTCCTGCGGCACATCGTCTATCGAGTCGTACTTCGCCTTCTCGCCTGGCGCCGCGAAGTAGTAGGCGTCCTGGAAGTCGATCTCCGGCATTCTGAGGTGCGCCCATGACGGCAAGCCGTCTTTCTCCAGCATCTTCACGAACTGGTGGTAGGCCTTCAGGCGGCTTTCGAGGAGCCAGTCGGGCTCGTCCTTTTGAGCCGAAATGTACCGAACCGTGTCCTCCGAGAGCCCTTTCGGGGCCTTCTTGTAAGCGACATCGGTTACGAAGCCGTACTTGTAGCCTTCTTGCGCTACGTCCTCGAAGAAGTCGTGCTCGGTATAGGTTGGCATGGGGAAATTGACGCGGAAAGGAGTGTAGGGCGATACACTACGCGTGTGTGGCGGTTCCCGTCTTGTGGATGTCCATGAAGCCTTCACGCAGGCGGAAACCGGAGCCGCGTTTGCATGTTAGGAAGACAGGATCTAAACAATCGCCGAGCCCCGATAAAGTTTCGTTATAGACTCTCCCCCTTACCAAGGGGGAGTACCGCGAAGCGGGGAGGGGGTTGCCGCAATCAACTCTTTTGCTCGCTCTTTCGACCACCCCCAAACCCTCTTGTCCAGGAGTCGAATTGTTGACGCTATGCAAACCACAACCCCCGCCATCCAGATCACCGAAGCCGCCGCGAGCCGCCTCCGCGAGGTGGCCGTGAAAGAGAACGTAAATCTGGACGAATCGTATGTCCGCGTAGCCGTGGTGGAGGGCGGCTGCTCCGGCCTCACGTACGACCTCGGCTGGGACACGGTGAAGGGCGAATCCGACACGGAGCTTGAGGAGCAGGGCCTGCGCGTCATCATGGATCGCAAGAGCTTCCTTTACGTGGAAGGCTCCACGCTCGATTTCTCCGACGGCCTCGAAGGCCAGGGCTTCTATTTCGACAACCCGCAGGCCTCGCGCACCTGCGCGTGTGGAGAGTCGTTTTCGTTGTAAAGGTGGTTTGGGTGCCCCCGGGGTACCCCACAGGTGGTGCCCATGTAGGCTCAACTTGGCGCACGGATTGACTGTTACCATCCCACGGTATATTGTTAGCCTACCCGCCGAAGGGTACTCGCCAACCGGAACTGACTGCTATGGCAATCTCGTGCCTCACCTCACCGCGCAATCTGGCTTCTGCGGCGTTGGGTATGGCGCTGCTACTCCCTTCAGAAGCAGTGGGACAAACCGAGTTCCCCGAGGCCCCGTTCGACTGCACTCCGGTTGACTGGACACCGATAGGTTACCAGGTTCAGCCACCAGGACGGGAGCTTGCGCTCCTCTTTGATGCAGTCGACGACTGCGAGGACTATCGTGCCACAGATGGGGACAATCACGGTCTCTTCATGAGGCACGAAGAGACCGGAGGCGTGTTCGCGTACCTCTTCATCATGCCACTACAGGCAGGAGTTCCCGTGCTTTCCCCCCTGTGGGCAAGCGCTGACCATGCTCTC
>JADFLK010000242.1 GCA_022564455.1 Bacteroidota bacterium | reverse complement strand
GCCGCGAAACAGGTCGTCGAGGAGTTCGACGGGAGTATACCTCACGACGAAACCGCGATCCGCTCGTTACCCGGCATCGGGCCGTACACGGCAGCGGCGGTCCTCTCCATTGCGTTCGATAAGCCGCTGGCCGTGCTGGACGGCAACGTGATCCGTGTCCTCAGCCGGGTCTTTGCCGTAGAGGCCGACGCGCGCTCGTCGGCAACCAAACGAGCGCTTCACGCCGTCGCCGACGCTCTTCTTGACCGCAATCGGCCAGGCATCTTCAACGAGGCCCTGATGGAGTTGGGTGCAACGATCTGCACGCCCAAGGCTCCGGCATGTGAACAGTGCCCGTTCCGTCCCGAATGCGCTGCGTTTGCGGGAGGCGATCCCGAGGCCTTTCCGGTGGCCTCGAAAAAGAAACCGACGCCCCACTACGAGATTGCCGTGGGTGTGGTGGCCGATGCAACAGGGTGTGTTCTCATCCAAAAACGACCCGAGGACGCCATGCTCGGCGGGTTGTGGGAGTTCCCCGGCGGCAAACAAGAGGCCGGCGAAACCCTCGAAGAAACCTGCCGGCGTGAGTTAAAGGAAGAGCTGGGGATTGAGGTGGAGGTCGGCGGCGGGATCGCGCAAATCAGGCACGCCTACTCGCACTTCTCCATCAACCTCCACGCGTTCGATTGTGTGCTGATCGGCGGTGAACCGGTTCATCACGCTGACCAGCCGATTCGCTGGGTGGGGCTGGAGGAACTGACCGAGCTTGCCTTTCCGCGCGCCAACGGGAAGCTGATTGAGGTGCTTCTCGAACGCAGCGCCGACAGGATATGACTCGGATTCTAACAAAAGGAGACGCCCCGGCGGGGCGTCTCTACGGTTTTTTGAAAATGTGTGGCCGGCACCGGTAACGCAACGATGTTTTTTAGAGACGTTGCATGCAACGTCTCTACCGGCGCCCAAATATTTTGCCGGGGCTGTCTACTCGAAGATCCGCCGTTCGAACACATCCTCCACCGAGATCACGCGCACGTCGGAGGCGTTGAGGTTCAGTGGGTACTGCTGGATGACTTCGTCCTCGACGTAGATATCATCCGGCTTCTCCGACTCGTATTCCATGGGCGAAGGCGAATCGGCCAGCAGCGCGTCGCGGAAGGCCTCGGCGTTCGGCGTGATGACCACGGCGGCCATGTTCTCGCTACGTAAGTGGCGGCGCAGCACGCGGTTCACGCCCTCCAGCGAGAGATCCTGTAGCCCATCGCGGATGTACTCGACAAACCCCTCCGTGCCGTAATATTTGGAGTCGAGCGCATAACCAAGCGCGCGGCCTTGGCTGGCCGTGAGGACATTTGTGAACTTCATCAGGTAGTTCCGCGTGGCCTCGAAGTCCTCTTCTGTGATGCCGTCGCGGATGAGCTTGTCTAACTCATACTTGGCGATGCGGAACGCGAAGTGTGCCTGCTCGGGCGGCACGGGGCGAATCCAGATCTGGAAAATCTGCCGCTCCCGGCCCGTATTCGGGCTCGGGTGGAACTGGAACATGCCGTTCGGGAAATACTCGATGTAGGCGTAGTCGCCGTAGTTCATGCCACGGATTTCGCGGATGCGCTGGTAGAGATACGAGTTACTCGAGCGGTGCTCGCCGAAGTACGAGCGGACCAGGTACAGCGCCACGAAGTCCGGGTCGCCGCGCCGCACGTCGATCGGGAAACCCATTGAGATGGCCACCGCGCGAGTGTCCTTGTCCACGAGCGTAACCTGCAAGCCTTCGATGGGATTGGCCTGGGGCACCGAAACATCCATCGCTTGGCTGGATTGCCGAAACTCGCCGGTAATGTCGTCGCGGAGGCGTTCGAGGAACGCATCCGACACATCACCCATGATCCCTACCGTAAGCACGTTCTGCGCGTAGTTGTTTTCGTAAAACGTGCGCACGTCGTCAACGGTGAGGGCCTCGACGGCTTCGGCGTGGCCGAGGTTGAGGTGGCCGTACGGATGCCCCGCGTAGATCATCTCGTAGAGGACCTCCTTGCCGAGTTCCTCGTCGTTGTTGGAGCGCAGGCCAACGCGGATCTGGTTGAGCAGGTTCGTCTTCACGCGTGAGAAGTCTTCCTCACGGAATGCGGGTGTAAAGAGCTGGCTCGCAACGACGTCGTAATACTGGTCGAGGTTATCGCGGTGGACCGCGCCGGAGAAAATGGTCATCTCCTTGTCCACTTGCATCCCGAATCCTGCGGCCATCGGGTACATGGCGCGCTGGATATCCGCGTATTCCATTGACTCGCTACCTGCATCAGCAACCATCATGGCTGTCAGCGTCGCGAGGCCCTCCTTTCCTTCCGGGTCATCCGCCGAGCCCACGTTGAACAGGAGCCGGATGTTGATAATGGGCGAGGTGTTCTGCGTAATCAGTTCCTCGAATCCTGGCTCGTTCGTCGGTTCGGCGCCTTCAAATCGAGGCACCTGAACGCGGGCGGTGCGCGTGGGCATCGAGTCGCTACCTGCCCTGGCCACGTGGTCATCCACCGAACCAATCTCAGCGGCATCGCCGTCTAACTCGCCCGTTGCGAGCGTGGTGACAATCATCCCCGCATCATTGAAGTAGGTGTTCGCAACGCGCTGAACGTCTTCGGGCGTCACGCGGTCGTAGTTGGCGTAGACCTCGTTGATGGTTTCCACCTCGCGCGTAGCCGCTACATACGACACAATGGCGCCCGCGATGGAGGCCGAATTGTCCATTCCGCCTGCGAATCCATACTTCAGCGCACTCTTGATGTCTTCTATTCGCGCTTCATCCGGACGCACGGCGCGCATCATGGCGCAAGTCTCCTGGATCGCGTCGCGGACGTAGGCCAGATCGGCGGCGTCTATTACACGCGCCATGACGGTGAGCAGGTACGGGTCCCGCCGATCGGGGAAATAGCTGAAGAACTGATCGACCTTTTGTTCTTCGACCACGAGTCGCTGGTAGAGGTCGGACGACGAAGAGAAGGCATACTCCGCGAGCACGTCGAGCGCCTGCATGTCGCCCGCGGCCGCGTTGTCTTCGGTCGGATACGCGCCCGGCCCGCGAAAACCGACCGTCATCCACGGCAGGGTATCCGTCTCCCAGTTCACGTGCGCGTAAAGCGGCCCCGACGGCGCCGGCTCTTCCGGGATGGCCACCTCATAAGCGCCCGGCTCCCAACTGCTCCAGTAGCGTTCAACCAGCTCGAAAACGTTGCCGGCCTCCACATCACCCGCAACAATAACCGTCGCGTTCTCGGGGCGATAGTAGCGGCGGAAGAACTCCCGGCTGTAGGCGAACTGGTTCGGCATCTCCTCGATGTCTTCGATGAAACCCATCGTGGTGTGCTGATACGTGTGCTCGCTGAACGCGGCCGCTCGCTGCACTTCAAACAGTTTGCTGGTTGGGTTCGCAGAGTTCTTGTTGTACTCGCCGAGGACGGCCAGCGCCTCCGTCCGGAAGTCGGCTTCCGAGTATTGAAGGTATTGGAAGCGGTCGGCTTCGAGCATCAGGACGGCCTCCAGGTCTTCCTTCGAGAACGTGATGTGGTAGACCGTCCGGTCGTCCGTCGTGTAGGCGTTCTGGTCGGCGCCCGCGTTCTTGAGGATCTCTCCGTATTCGTCGGCCGTGTAGTTCTCCGTGCCCCTGAACATCATGTGCTCGAAGAAGTGCGCGAAGCCTGATTTGCCCTCCTCCACCTCGTTGCGCGAGCCCGTGGAAACGGGGATCTGGAGGGAGACGATGTTGGGGAAGTCCGTGGGGATGACGACGACGCGGAGCCCGTTGTCGAGGTCGCGGACCTCGTAGTCGTACGGGAAGATGCGGTTGGCGGAGTCGTCCATCTGGGCAGAGGCCGGGAGGGCGAACAGGCCCAACATGGCCAGGGTGGCGAGCAGACGCATGGTTTCAGGGAAGGGTTAGGCGGAGGAAGGCGGCTCCGTTGAGCCTGCCTGATGCAAACAATGGTGCTAGGAAGTTAGCACGTAAGGGCGGGGATGGTGTTGCAGTTGCGGACAAGCCTGCACCGTGAAAGTCCCCATCTGAAGGGGGTGCCCGAGGAACGAGGGCGGGGGATATCGGATCGGCTGGGAGCCGCGGAAGTTGCTTGCGGCAACACCCCTCCCCCCGCCATTCGGCGGGGTACTCCCCTGAAGGGGAGACTTTGCTCACTTGCCAGTGATGTTGCAGCGTGAAGTAGGCCATGCGTAGAGACGTAGCATGCTACGTCTCTACTTCAGCAACACCATCGTCCGCACCAACGAGCCCGCCGAAGTCGTCAACCTGTACAGATAAATCCCGCTCGCCAACCCTGAGGCATCGAAGGAAACCGAGTGCTCGCCGGCAGCCCGCTCTTCGT
>JADFLK010000241.1 GCA_022564455.1 Bacteroidota bacterium | reverse complement strand
GGCCGGCGCCAGCAACGCCACACAAGCAGCTAGAAGTATGAGTTTGCGCATGATCTTATGGTTAGGGGTAGGATGAGTGATTCGCCAGAATCACGTGGACAGAGCGGGCCGAATACAAAAGAGGTACCAACTCGACCTACCTATCTGCCCTATCTGAGCTATTCCTTCAAGATCAAGCGCAGATCAACTAAATAGCGCAATGACAACTGGGCCGATATTCAGATTATAGAGTTTGCGTGGCCCTTTCGCGTTTCTTTTATACCCGACCACGCACCAGATTCCTCGCTTGTCAATGGCGCCTTCCCTCCTCCCACCTCAATTGTCCGAGTAGTTCTGGCTTCGAAGGTCCGTACCTTTGATGCAGACCTCAGCCCCTTCCGGTAAGCGATGTAACTCAATGGATGCGAACACCCCAGTCATCGGCACCCTCGACATCAGCGGCCTTTCGGAATCCGACCGCCTCGCTTTCTACGGCGCTTTGTTCTCCATGTCGGCAGCCGACGACAAAATGGTGGAGTCGGAGACAGACCGCATCTTCCAGTCGCTCGACCTCGCCCACATGTCCGAGGATGGGCGGAAGGAGGTTTTTACCCATTCCGTCCACCCCCCGCCGCTGGAGCGCTGCCTCCTTGTATTCAAGGACGCGGACCTGGAGTTCCGCCGGGCGCTGATGCTCAACCTCATCGACATCGTACTTGCCGACAAATCGATCGAGCCCGGCGAGCACCTCGGCCTGCACCAGGCCAGGCAGATTCTCGATCTCTCGCTTGATGAAACGGCGGTCTTGCACAACATGGCCTACACGGTGCAGAACTACCCGGAATCAGAGACCGTACGGCGGCCCATTCGCCTTATCGAAGGCAGCGCAAACTAGAAACCGAGGTTACCGGTTGTGTTACGCCTACTTGCCCTATCGATAATCTGCGGTCTTGTTGCCACCACCGCAGGAGCCCAGGACCCTCCGACGCCTGAGCAAGGGCCGTTCTTCGTCTATATGGGCAGCTTCTCGACGAAGGCAGCGGCGCAAAACCATGCAGAGGAGTTTGGTGGATGGACGTTGCGCACAGACCTTTACGACGGACTTACGCCGGGCTTCTATGCAGCGGTGATCGGGCCATTTCGAGAGCGGACGGACGCCGACGTAGCCCTGCAGGATGTGCGGCTTATCCAACCCGACGCCATCGTGCGCGCCGCTGGACGGCCGACGCTTCCCGCCTCGCTCGGTGATCCCGGATTGCTCGCTGCCGTTCTGGGCGACCTCACCGTGGTCGTAAATCGCGACTCCATCATAACCAATCCGTGCGCCCCCAACGAGCCACACGTAACCGTGCTCGTTGGGTTTGTCTCGCCGGTTTTGGGGGAAGAGAACGCGCCCCTCGGCGGCTTCTGGCTGGTCGAACGCACCGGCGAAGTGATTCCCATCCGGGGATGCGAGGAGTAATGGATGATGCAGAAACACAGCCTGCACCTGGTTGCATTGGCAAAACCGGATTTGATGTTGTGGAGGCACGTGGATGAAGCAACCTAGCCTTACTGACGACGGCACGACCGTAGAACTCGACGTACACGGAGCCTACGTAGACAAAGCCATCAACCTCGTTCGGCGCGTAGCATTGTTGGCTTCTGAGCGCGGCCGATCCACCCTCCGCGTTGTTCACGGATCGTCCACCAGCGACCCTCTGGCCCTGAACCGAACCATCAAGCACGTGCTTCGGGATACGTTGGAGGATGGAATACCCTGCGTCGCCTCCCATTTTGTGATGGAGGAGGTGACCTTATTGAGCCTCGAAAGCGGCGCCCATCACGATCCCACGCCCCTCACCCTTTTCGATTTTCGCTAAAATGGGCCGTCCACATATCGGGATCACTACCTCATTCAACGAAGGCGAGCAGCGTTTGGACCTCCGCTACATACAAGCTGTTGAACGCGCAGGCGGCCTGCCGATGATCGTGCCGATGCTGGAAGACCAGAAAGCCGCGACACAGTTTGCCGGTATGCTTGACGGCCTCGTCGTGACAGGCGGCCCCGCCATAGAAGACGGACTGGTCGGCCAGCTACCAGACGACATCTCCCCAACCGACCCAATTCGCACCGCCTCCGACAAACGCATCCTCAAACTATTCCTAACAGCCCACCGGCCGGTCCTCGGAATTTGTTACGGAATGCAACTCTGCAATGCCCTGCGAGGAGGACACATCTATGCGGATGTGGAGGCACAAATGGAGGGCGCAGAGGCCCACAGCCAGAAACGTGGAGGCGCCACGCACACCGTTCATATTGACCAGGATTCCCTCCTGAAAACCATTCTTCTAACTGATTCGCTCGATGTCAATACACGCCACATTCAAGCCATCAAAACTACCGGAGACGGCCTCCACGTAGCCGCCACGGCACCGGACGGGGTGATTGAGGCTATCGAGAGTACAGATGGTTCCTTCGTTGGCGTGCAGTTCCATCCTGAACGCATGGACGAGACCGGAGATGCGTTGTTTTCGTACCTGATTAAACGGGCTAGCCGTAATTAGAGGCTTCTAAGTATTGCCACGGCGTGATTCTTGCGAGAATAACTGGAGGGTAATTTTTTAGCCCTTACCGCACAAGTCAGGCCCTTATGCACTAGCTTCGGGGCTCTATTTGGTTAGCGGAGGGCTTCCTCACCCCTTTCGACCCTCCATTACGGCCCTATGCCGAACCGCCCGTACGATCCACAATCAGTTGCCTCGGACGGTGAGAACACCTCGCCTGTGGGTGAGAAACGGAAACGTTCTCGATTAGGCCGGATCATCGCGCACCCGGTCGTGCACATCCCGCTTTTCCTCTTTGGGATGGCTGTGCTTTTGGCCGCCGCCGTATTGTTGACGGAGCCCATCGCCCGCTCCGTATCCGGCCAGGCAGACGCGGCGTCGCAGGAGATTGATGTACGTCACGCAGCTCCTCCTTCTTACGACCCTGGAGATCCGTACACCATCAGCAGCCTCGACAAAGAGGCCGCAACCGAGAAACTGCTCGAACGCCTCGATCGGCAACTCAAAAACGAAACCGGCGCGCTGATCCTCAAACACCGGCAGGAATTGGAACAGCAGAGTCAACGCCAGGCTCAGGAAATCATCGGCATGGCGGTGCAACGCTGTGCCGCGGAACACACCTCTGAGATGACCGTCTCCACGGTTGATATTCCCAACGACGAAATGAAAGGCCGCATCATCGGCCGCGAAGGCCGTAACATTCGTGCCTTTGAAAAGGCCACTGGTGTCGATGTGATCGTTGACGACACGCCCGGAGTGGTCGTGGTCTCTGCTTTCGACAAAGTGCGCCGGGAAATCGCGAGGCTCTCTCTGGAAAAATTGATCCAGGACGGCCGCATCCATCCCAGCCGCATTGACGAAATCGTTGCCGAAACTCAAAAGGAGATGGATGCGCACATTCGCCAATTGGGGCAGGAAGCATGCCAGGAGGTGGGCATTGCCGGTCTGCACGACAAGCTGATTCATTTTATCGGACGACTTCATTTTCGCAGCAGTTACAGCCAGAACGTGCTCAAGCATTCCATCGAGGTCTCCCATCTGACCGGTTTGATGGCCGATCAATTGGGGCTGGACGGAACACTCGCTCGGCGATGCGGTTTTCTGCATGACATTGGAAAAGCGGCCGACCACGAAATGGAGGGGGGGCACCCGGCTGTCGGAGCAGAATTGCTCAAACGATACGGCGAAGGTTCGGAAGTGGTCCATGCTGCAGCGGGTCATCACGACGACATCCGTGTCGATTATATTTACACGGTCCTGGTGGCCTCTGCCGATGCCTGCTCTGCCGGACGACCCGGAGCACGCCGTGAGACGCTGGAAAAGTACATTCGCCGGCTGGAAGAACTCGAAACTCTGGCGAACGGATTCCCCGGCGTCGATCAAAGTTATGCCGTGCAGGCGGGACGTGAAATTCGCGTGATTGTCGATTCCGGTCAAGTCAACGACCGCGAAGCGGCCAAAATCAGCCACGATCTTGCCAAAGCGATCGAAGAATCTCTCACCGGCGCTTGCCGAGAGGTCCTTCACTCCGCTCCGCGGGTTCAGGATGACGGGAGCCGAGCCTGGTTCGCCGCGGGGGTGCCCTAGCCGTGTGGGTCGATTACAAGAAAGCGCCAAACCTCATGCTCGCCGAGATGTGGCAAGAGATCCTCGAAGGCGAAGGTCTTCCCGTTCGGCTGCTTCCCGAAGGCGACATCCTCGACTACGCCGAGTCGGTGCCGTTCCGCATCATGGTGCCGCGCGGCCGCGAGCATGTCGCGGACGAGATTCTTAGAAAACTGTGAGGCGATGCTCGTGACCGCTGTGCTCGCACGTTTCGACTC
>JADFLK010000240.1 GCA_022564455.1 Bacteroidota bacterium | reverse complement strand
CCGGTGCTCCGGCTCGGCAAACTGGTTTGTTTACGCTTCGGCCTGTTCGGCAATGGTCTTCACCGCGCCGACAAGATTCGAGCCCTGCGCCTGAAGGCCGCTGACCACGTTCTGAAGCGGCGCCATGAGGAGGCTTAGAACGTCGCCGAGAAGTTCGTCGCGGGTCTTGAACGCCGTTAGCGCATCGAGTTGGTTTTCGTCGAAGACCGCGCCATCAATAAACGCCCCCTTGAAGCGCGGCAGATCCTTGTTCACCTCGCCGAGGAACTTCTTGATAACCCTGGCAGGCCCAGCCGGGTCGTTAGTGAAGGCCATGGCCGTCGGCCCACTGAGCTGTCCATACAACTCGTCGAAACCACCCCTGTCCTCCATTGCACGGCGAATCATGGTGTTCTTGAACACCTTATACTGCACACCGGCGGCGCGAAAGGCGCGGCGAAGCTTCGTCACCTCCTCCACCGTGAGCCCGATGTAATCGGTGAGGTAAACCGTGTTGTGGGCGTCGAGCTTCTCGGCGATGGCCGCCACCTGCTCACGCTTTTGTTCTTTTGTGAGGGGCATAAGTCTATGTGCGATTTGCGATTTGCGACTTGCGATTCAACAAAGCGTTCAATCGTCAATCAGAAATCGTCATCCGACAATCGGTTTAGCGAACGGCGCTGACAGCGGCGTTTCGATCGACGGGCACTGCCGGGCCCATCGTTGTGGAAAGGGTGACCGAGCGGACATAGATGCCCTTCGCCGAAGACGGGCGGAGGCGCATCACCTCACGGAGGAATGCTTCTGCGTTCTCGCGGATCTGCTCTTCCGAAAACGACGACTTGCCGATGGCTGTGTGGAGGATGCCCGCCTTGTCTACGCGGAAGTCGATCCGGCCGGCTTTTACCGCCTGTACCGCTTCGGCGATGTCGTTGGTAACGGTGCCGCTCTTGGGGTTCGGCATCAAACCTCGGGGCCCGAGTACCCGGCCAAGACGCCCGATCTTCGGCATCACGTCCGGGGAGGCGATCATCACATCGAAGTCAGTGAAGCCATCGTTCTGGATTTTGTCGACGAAGTCATCCAGGCCAACCAGATCGGCGCCGGCGTCGCGTGCCTCCGCTTGCTTGCTTTCGTTCGTAAGAACCAGCACGCGGACCTCTTTGCCCGTGCCGTGTGGCAGCGCTACCGAGCCGCGCACCATCTGGTCGGCGTGGCGCGGATCGACACCGAGGCGAATATCGATGTCAACAGACTCATCGAACTTGGCCTTGGCCATCTGCTTGATGAGCGATACAGCCAGCTCCAGCGAGAGCTCGCCGCCATTCTCCGCAGCCGCTTTCTCGATCAACTCGCTGGCCTCGCGGTATCGTTTTCCTCTTTTTGCCATAATTGGGTTAGCTATGCGGTGCAAGCGTCTTGGTTCAGCAAGACTCCCGCTGGTTTGAATGTGGGCGGATGAGAGGTTGAAGGGGTGGAAGAGGCGAACTCCCGTACCCGCAAACTCCCGTACGCAGTGTCAGGCAGGCGCCCCGTCTACAGTGATGCCCATCGAACGCGCGGTGCCGGCAATTATCCGTGCTGCGTTGTCGATGTCGTTCGCGTTGAGGTCTTCCTTCTTCTGCTCGGCAATATCCTTGCACTGCTCCCATGTCACGGAGGCCACCTTTTCGCGGAGTGGATCGGCTGCACCTTTCTGGATCTTCGCAGCCTTCTTTAGCAGAATCGCTGCCGGTGGGCTCTTCGTTATGAAGGAGAAGCTCTTGTCGGAATAGACCGTGATGACCACCGGAATCACCAGGCCCATCTTATCCTGCGTGGCCGAGTTGAAGGCTTTGCAGAAATCCATGATGTTGACGCCGTGCTGGCCGAGCGCCGGGCCGATCGGTGGTGCAGGGCTGGCCTGGCCCGCCTTGATTTGCAGCTTAATAAAGCTGTCTACTTTCTTTGCCATAGCAAGTGCGGTGCAAACGTTCCGATAATTTTGGAACTCCCGCTAACTGGTGAAAGAGTGTTGTGATTCAAGATGCGCCGCCACGTGAATTGAATTCATGCGGAGTACACCAAAAAGCGTTGGGCTGAAAGAACGTTTAGTGCTCGTGCTCAACCTGGAGGTAGTCCAGTTCGAGCGGTGTTTTGCGGCCGAAGATGGAAACCATGACACGGACCTTCATCTTGTCCGGGTAGACTTCCTCCACAAAGCCCGTAAAGTTGTTGAACGGCCCATCGACCACCTTAACGGGGTCGCCGTGCTGGAAAGGAATCTCGGGCTGCTCGCCTGCTGCGGCCGTCTCGTCCATCTTGCCGAGGATACGGTTGACCTCGTCCGGGCGGAGCGGCGTGGGGCGGCCCCCTGCTCCAAGGAATCCGAGCGTGGATGGAGCCGAAGCAACCACTTCCTTGAGGTACGGATCGACGATGGCCTCGATAAGGATGTAGCCGGGGAAAAAGGTTTTCTCGCGCGTCCTCTTCTTTCCGCCACGCATTTCAAAGACGGTCTCTGTCGGAATCAGCACCCGCGCGAGCTTCTCCTCCATCCCGAGGCGTTCTACCTCGCTCTCCAGGTACTCCTTCACCTTCTTCTCGTGGCCGGAGAAGGTACGCAGGACGTACCATTTGCGAACCGGTGTTGTGGAGATTGCCATTGGGGAGAGATTCAGCGAGAACCAGCGCCGGCCATATCAGCTGTAAACGAAGGCGAGCGCCTTGCTGATCATTTGGTCGGAGAAGAAAATGAGGAGTGCGATGGCCAGCGACACCGCCAGCGTCAGGGCCGTGTTGTTGATGAGCTCGTTGCGGGGCGGCCAGCTGACCTTCCGCATCTCCGTACGCACCTCGGTAACGTATCCCACGGCCCATCCACCAGGAATTCTTTGCGGTGCGGATTCTTTTGCTTGTGTGGCCATTATGCTGGGGTGCTGGCGAAAAGGATGAGGCGTTATGCCCGATGGCACGGGCGGCAGGACTCGAACCTGCAGCCTGCGGTTTTGGAGACCGCTGCTCTGCCAATTGAGCTACGCCCGTGTACTGCCCGACGCATCACCAGCGTGGGTGACCAGTCAGTCATCCACGTGCCTGCGCCGCAGTCCGATTCTCAGTCGAGAATCTTGGAGACGACCCCGGCTCCAACCGTGCGTCCACCCTCGCGGATGGCAAAACGAAGACCCGCCTCCATGGCAATAGGCACAATCAGTTTTGCAATAAACTGCGTGTTGTCACCAGGCATGATCATCTCTACGCCTTCAGGCAGCTCAATGTCACCCGTTACGTCCGTGGTACGGAAGTAAAACTGGGGACGATAGCCCTTGAAAAATGGCGTATGACGCCCACCCTCGTCTTTCGAGAGGATGTAGACTTCGCACTCAAATTCTTTATGCGGCTTCACGCTACCCGGCTTGACGAGCACCATGCCGCGCTCCACATCTTCTTTCTTCGTGCCACGAAGAAGAATACCCGCGTTGTCACCCGCTTCGGCGCGGTCGAGCAGTTTGCGAAACATCTCAATGCCCGTTACCGTCGTCGTCTGCGCCTCTTCCTGCATGCCGATGATCTCGATCGGGTCGCCAATCTTCAGGATGCCACGCTCCACACGACCCGTTACCACCGTTCCACGGCCCGTGATCGAAAATACGTCTTCGATGGGCATCAGGAAGGGCTTCTCGTGATCACGATCAGGCGTCGGAATGTAGGTGTCAACTGCATTCATGAGCTCCATGATCTTATCCTCCCACTGTTCCTCTCCGTTGAGAGCGCCAAGGGCCGAGCCCTGCACGACCGGAATGTCGTCGCCAGGAAACTCGTACATGTCCAAGAGCTCACGAACCTCCATCTCAACGAGCTCAAGCAGCTCGTCGTCGTCGACGAGGTCAACCTTGTTCATGAACACCACGATGTAGGGTACGCCTACCTGACGAGCCAGCAGAATGTGCTCGCGCGTCTGAGGCATCGGACCATCGGTGGCCGCAACCACCAGGATGGCGCCGTCCATCTGGGCAGCGCCCGTGACCATGTTCTTCACATAGTCGGCGTGGCCCGGACAGTCAACGTGGGCATAGTGGCGCGCCTCGGTCTCATACTCAACATGAGCCGTCGCAATCGTAATGCCGCGCTCGCGCTCCTCGGGAGCATTGTCAATCATATCAAACGAACTGACTGTGTTGCCTTCTACGTGCTTGGACAGTACCGTCGTGATGGCCGCCGTCAGCGTCGTCTTGCCGTGGTCAACGTGACCGATCGTGCCGACGTTCACGTGAGGTTTATTGCGCTGGAATTTCTCCTTTGCCATGTTTGCTTACCTACAGGTGTCTCGTTAGAACTCGCAGTAAATCTACGCCGAAAATAGCAGTTGTAAATCTACAAATGGTTAAAAATACTTGAGGTCATTATGTTCTCCGGCGAACAAATCGTCGGAATCTACACTCTCCGATTGGCAGATACGACCGCGC
>JADFLK010000239.1 GCA_022564455.1 Bacteroidota bacterium | reverse complement strand
CATTGAGCCGTATCTGCGACAATCTCATAGGAGGCTGTTGAATTACGTGCTCTGTCACCGAGACGAGCGCATCTCGGTTGAGATCAAGAAGCGAGATCGTAGTCGAATCGGTGATTCGGCCCCGCAGTACTGCGGGGCAACGAAGAGATCGGCCGAGAGTCCCGCCGCATGTCGGGAAGGCAGGATGAAGTATTTCAACAGCCTCATAGCGAAGCAACTATGCGGGCCAACGATTGGCGATAGGTGGGTTCGATCAGTGCGCCCCACATTTCAGCAACCTCCGTAATCACTTCAGTCTGGACATCTCGAAGGCGGTCACGCAAGTTTGCCACGCCGTCCACGTCGGCAAACGTGTCGAGCGTATCGGCCGTCAGCCGAGCATGGTGGAGCATAGCCAGATGAGATTCGAGGCGGGCCATTGGCCCGGATACATCGCGGATCGGCTCTTCGGAGCATCCACTTGTGAGGGCAAGAACATACTGCATGGACGCGCAGGCTACACCCAAGGGGTGCAGCAGATCGTCGGTAGCTGCGCCAACGGTTGAATCGAAGGCGCGAAGGCCCTCGTAGCGACGCCAGACGGCCGAGCCGAGCATGTGCTGGAGGCGAGTGCGTTTCGGAGGATCGGCGAGACTCTCCAGGTAGTTATCAGGCTCGCTGGGAGAAAACTCGCCCACCCCAACCCCCTCGTCCACCTGCCGCACAAGCCACTCCAACAGCATCTCCAAACGGTGCGTCCATTGTGCATGTGCGGCATTGCCGAGACGCACGTGCACCGCCTCCCAGGCAGCTTGCCGCTCTTCGTTCAGGCTGTCCAACACTACCCCGAACCCGATAGCTTCGTTTTTGGAGGCCTCGGCGCGGGCCGACGCCACGTGCGTGATACAGTGGTCGAGATCGCTCAGCGCATCCAGCGAACGCGCCATCCCACGCAGTCCCTGGTGGAGACGCTGAACGGGCGTCGGTGGCAGATAGTCGCTAAAGAGTTGCAAGGCAATGCGAAGGCGATGCACCGCGATGAGAAGCCGCCGGATACTGCGCGGCTCTCCGACAGCGTCCGCTACTCGTTTCACCGCGTCGGCGTGCCAGGCGTACTGGTACCGCAGAACCCGCTCTGCCGCAGAAAGCACCGAATCCTCAGCGCCGAGGACGGGGCGTTCCGGGATGGGGATAACAGGCGCCGTGACTTTTGTTGAGCCAGCATCCTCGGCGCCAGTCGTGGACAAACGGATATCTACACCGGTGGCAATCTCCGCAACAACCGGTACTTGCTCAGGTGCAGCAGCCTTTACGTGGCGCACCTCTGGCTCTGGAGGAACCAACATTTGCGAATCTTCAATCATAGCTCCTGCCTCTGCACGCTCCTCCACAATTGGAGGCCGCCCACCTGCGCCATCGCCCATAGATACGGCGCTAAGGGGATCTGCTGCGTAGCGCTCGACTTCGATGCTCTCTTCGCGGACAATCTCTGAAGAGGCATCCGTACCATCTCCATCACTATCATTTGGTGAACGTGGCGAATTCGCGTGGCCGCTCGTTAGTCCGGCCCACTTCTGTTCCAAATGGCCATCGGACGAGAACAGCGAGGGTACGGGAGGGCCTGCCGATACGAGCTCGGCTATATCGTAACGGCGCACCCGGCTTGCACCAAGCAACGCGCCGCGATGGGTCGTAGCGTCCTCGAAAATATCCATACGCCGCCGACGGAAGGCGTCTACCCAGTGCTCTACGCGCAAAAGACTGAGGCCTACCTTGTTAGCTACGGCGGACGGGTTCAGTCCCCGGGCGGACAGCAACAGGATGCGCGCCCGTCGCCGCAACAGGGGCGTACCCGCTTCCTGGTACTTGCGTAGTGCCGCTTGCTCCTCGGGAAGTAGAAGAATGGCCGTAGCCGGGCTCCGCTGCAAAAGAACCAGGCCACGCGCAAACTTCGAAGATTCGGCGTCTTCCAATCCCAGTTCTTTCAGGATGGGGTCGAGCCGGTAGATGTCGGTCTCGCGCCCGTCTTCAGCGAGTTCTACTTCCACCTGATGCGAAACGTCCGGCCCGACCTCTGTCTCCGTGGCAATGACATCAAGCGAGAGAACACCAACGAGCCGTTTTCCATCAAACACGACGCGCGGCGACCTGTACTGGCGAAACTGCAACAATGGAGCCAGCGCGGCGTCGCCGATGAGTTGCTCAAGGGATTCCTGAAGTGGGCCTTCGGGGAGGTCGAGCCGCCCTTCTTCGTCCAACGCCTGATCAACGGTAGCCTCAATCTCGATCCGCCGATGGAGCGGCCCTTCTGCTCCACCCATGCTCTTTAACGTCGCCAGTACGTCGTCGCCCTGCTTACGGAGGCGAAGCACATACCCCTGGTTAAGCAGGTCGCCTGCTGCGGTGTCAAGATAGGTATCGTGTACTTGCACCGACGCCAGTGGCTCCAGGCGATACCCGCCCAGCGTTTTTGCTGCCAACAACGCCGAAAATGCGCCGGCCTGGCGAACGATGTACTTCGACTCGACTTCCATAATTACACTACTCAACCAGACCGCATCCGTCTCGTGAGTCTGGGTGATGGCGCCTCAATCTTGTTCGATACCCTTTTACGAAATGGCGGGCCGGGTGTCAAGTCTACCGTTATTTGCTATTATAGCAACCAGTGCCGATACACATCGTATTGATCGGCCCTTGAACGAATAGGCGTACCCCCCATGTCAGACGTCGAACGCGCGTTGTCAGAACTTGAGCCTGACGTTCCAACGATTGAGTTCAAGACGGTCAAGGCCCAATCGTTCGCCACCTATGGCGCTGACGGCGCGATTGGTAGCATAACCCCTCGCGGGAACATTAACCTAAACTTCTACATTGAGCGGCGCGCACTACCAGATAGTGTCATCCACGCGGCGGAAGGCGACGCAGTGGGGAAAGTACTGGAGGTCAAGGGTGGTGTGGGCTTCGTGCGAGAACTCCAATGCGCCCTCCAGCTAAATCCGAGCGTGGCGTGGGATCTGCAACAGTGGCTCGAAGCCAGATTGTCTGAACTGGGTATATCGAAAGAAGAGTTCAGCGCCGACACCCCGGCTAGCACCGACGAATCATCCTCCGCGTAGAATCAACCTAATAAAATGCTTGATCTAACTGAACGTAAAGTAAGCGCCACTAGCCGACCACGGTCGTACCAAAAAGCGAGCCCAATACCTGGCGATGCGGCCCAGCAAACATTCTTTTACGTCAACGATGCTGGCTGGCTACACTCACGTGCTCCATTTGCTTCTGCGCCTACACTGTTGAAGGTCCACGCTTTCAATCTGGCAGAGCTTAATTTTCACTTTGCGTCACAATTGCTCGACCAAAAGCATGTTCGCGGCGTCAAGAGGGGCCGCGTGCCTGAGGGCGAGTTGATTATCGAAGTCATGCTGGAGGGCAATTACTATATCCTGGAATTTTATGGGGACGGCAGCATTTTGTTCGCCCTTCGCGGCGACCATGAATTCGAAGGAGTCGAGATTCGAGGCGAAGAGCTCGACGCAGCAACGACTGCAATCGTAAATGGCAGACCGGCGGTATAGGTGCCATGCCATTGTCGTGTGATGAGCTAGGTATACCCCCACGTCTACATCGCAACGGAAGAGGCCCCGCCCATGAGTTTGAGAGCGGCGAGCGACTCTTCATTCGATTCGATCCTGATAAACACCTTCTGGAAAATGGCGGGATTAGCTTCGCGACGGCACTTTCTACGGAGGACCAATCGTGTAATCGGTCTGCGTTTTGCGATTCTCAAGAGGATGTTCTCTATAACACAAATAGCCCAGTACATTTTTTCCATTGGGGCATACTGGAGATTTTGGCTGCAGATGCATCTGCCGTTCTCGCGGTACATCCTGTTGATCCTGACATCATCCACTCCTTCGATGTGGTGCACAAGCCAGAGGAGTGCATGTACCCTCATTCTCAATTGGAGTTGCTCAAGAACGGAGAGCCCGGGGGGAAACCTGGTTCATCTCTAGTGCGCCTCAATATCAAAAACGCGCTGGGCTCCCAAATGAATATTCTGAGTCATGGTCAGCCATCAGAACAGCCCGAACATGACGAAGATTGATCGTTCCGTGGAAGTTCAGATTCAAATTAGGACACTACTCAACAAAGCCGCTCTGCAGGAAGAGGAATTGCTGGGCTCCCCGCACAGTTTGTGAACCTTTCTCCCGGGGGTTGTCCTGTGGAGGACCACTGACGAAGAACAGAGGACGGAGTTGGATACAAAGCACAAAACCTAAAGCGTGAAGCACCAAGTACAAAGATCGAAGCACAAAGAAAAATGAAACAGCAGAAGAATGGGAAAATGGAGGAAAGAGGGATGAATGACGGAACTTTTCGACTACTCACCTTCACCCTTTACCCTTCAAAGATGCCCCATTCCGTAAACTCTGGCAATTTTAATCGCCATCCATGCGCTCGTTCTACGTCCTCACACGCCCTCAGATAGTGTTTGCGGT
>JADFLK010000238.1 GCA_022564455.1 Bacteroidota bacterium | reverse complement strand
GCAAGGAGAAAATTGGAGGAGGGTTTGTAACTGTGATGGTCCGGGGGGACGTCGGCGCGGTGAAAGCGGCCACCGACGCCGGTGCGGCAGCGGCGGAGCGAGTCGGCGAACTCATTTCGGTTCACGTAATTCCGCGCCCACACGAGGATGTAGAGGCCATCCTGCCCGATGGCATTGTCAATTAGGTCAACTAGGGCGTGTTTACAGTCAATCGCTTCGGGCGATTTCGGGCCGGTCTGGACCGTTTCGCCGTTACGCTTTTCGTCCGATGCCTCGGCATCACACTCGTCACGTGTTTGGAATCGGCTACAGACTGACCTCGAACTCACCTCAACTCGCTAACTGTTAACACGCCTTATTCCGAGGCTTCGGCGGCCCATCTTCACGCAGGCGGGCTCCGGTTGACGCCCGAACGCTATGGCTGCTCCGCGCAATCCCGGCCCTGAAGGTGAGGCCCTGGGCCTCCTCGAAACGCACGGGTTGATTGCGGCAATTGAGGCCGCCGATGCTATGCTGAAAGCGGCAAACGTCCGCCTGATCCGGCAGGAGCGCACCGTTCCGGCGCTCATTACCTGCACCATCGCCGGAGAAACCGCGGCCGTTCGCGCCGCCATTGATGCAGGCCGAGCCGCTGCCGAGCGTGTAGGCACAGTGGTTTCCGCGCACGTAATCCCGAGGCCCGCCTCCGACGTCCGCGCAGCGGTGGGGATGGGAGAAGCGCCCGCGATGGCTTCAGCGCCCTCCGCCAAAACAGACACCACCAAAGCTGACATCACTGACACAGACTACGATGCCATGACGGTGGCTGAACTGCGGCGGCTTGCCCGCGGCCGGGCTGACGAGAACTTCAGCGGCCGGACGATCTCGAAAGCATCGAAGGGGGACCTCGTCACTTTTTTGAGGGCGCGCGGATGAAACACGATCCGTTCGAGCGACTCAGGGAACTGTTTCCGAAAACCGTCCAGGAGCCTGTAAATCCGGGGCACACGCGGCGGCGGTTCTTTGCGGTGCTGTTTTCCGCTATCGTGGCCTTTGTGCTGTGGTTTACGGTGAGCATGCGCGATACGTACACGATTACCGTGGAATCGCCGCTGCGCGTGGTTACGCTGCCGGCAGGGCGAGCCCTGGCAGCAGCGCCCCCGGCCACCGTGCGGGTTCAGCTTCAGGGCGTGGGGTGGGATCTACTCCAACTCAGCCGGAGGCCGCCCGGCATCGATGTATTCGCCGACGGCCCGAAGGTGGATTTGCGGGGAGCTGCTGCCGAGGGCGCCAACCTACCCGCAGGCGTCCTGATTCAGAGCGTCCAGCCCCAGCAGATCGACCTCGTACTGGATGAACTGATTCGACGCAGACTACCCATCTCGCTAATTGGCGACATTAACATTGAGCCGACTTTTGGCATGCTCGGGTCCGCTGTTTTGGATCCGGACTCGGTTGTGGTAACGGGCGCACGCTCACTGCTGGAGGGCTTCGACGCGTGGCCGTCAACCCCCCTCGACCTCGACGTCCTACGCCGATCGACCACCAGTATGCTTGCGCTGAGTGATACGCTTTCGGGCCTCGTAACCCTGTCCGTCGACCGGACGGAGGTTTCCGTAGAGGTCGCTCAGATGACGGAGGGCAGCCGACAAATGCTCGTGCGGACGGAGAACGTGCCTCCGAGCGTGTCGGACGTTCGCCTGATACCCAGAAGCATCCGCGTTACGTATCAGGTACCTGCCGCCGGCGACGACTACGACCTGGCGGAGACCGCCGAAGATTTCTATGCTTACGTAGACTATGCCGACATCGCCGGCGACACAACGGCGGGGACGGTTCCCGTTGCGTTGCACCTTCCCGAAGGCCTGCTGATTCAGGATGTGCGGCTCGATCAGGATCGGGTGGAGTATTACACGGTTCGCGAGTGACGGCGCATGGCTGATGGCCACAAAAGCGTCCGGCTGCCCATACTCTAGTTATTAATAGAGGTCTATGCTCTGGCTTGTTCTGGCGGTTTCGTGCAATCTGGCAATCGCCATGCTGTTCAAGTACAGCGAGCGTCGGGGACTTGACCGGGCGGTGCTCCTCACGGTGAACTATGCGGTGGCGAGTATCCTCGCTGCAGTGTTTGTTTTTATAGGGGAAGGTGGCCCCGCAGTACTGCGGGGTGGCTTGGGGCTGCCGGCGTTGAGTATCGGAACCGGTGTTCTGTTTATTGGAGGGTACTACCTCTTCGCCTACTCGATTCGGGAAGCAGGGATGGGCCTCGCAACCGGGATCGTGAAGATCGCTGTCGTGCTCCCGGTTCTGGCTTCGTGGGTCATTTGGAAGGAGGTTTCATCGTCCTTGCAGATGGCAGGCCTCGTTCTGGCAGGCGCGGCGTTCTTCCTCATCGCTCAACCTGGCGCCTCGGCCGGCCTCCCGCGCGGAGCACCCCACAAACACGGGCGCTTGTGGATGGCGGGCGTGCTCGGCCTCCTGTTTCTATCCGGCGGGCTTGTGGATATCGCCATGAAAACGTTTGGGGAAATTTTCGCCTCCACAAACAGCCGCTCGCTGTTTCTGCTGTTCGTCTTCAGCGTGGCCTTTCTGGTGGGCGTCGGGTTGGTACTGGGAAAGGGGATGCGAACCCGGCAGTGGCCTGAGCGCCCCGAATACGGCTGGGGGCTCCTTCTCGGCCTGGTCAACTACGGATCGGCGGCGTTCATTCTTGGCGCCATCGACGAGTTGCCTGGGCCGTTTGTCTTCCCGGTAAACAACATTGCCATCGTTGTGGGGGCTGCGGCGCTGGGTGTAGGCGTTTGGGGCGAACGGCTTTCCAAAACAAACTGGACCGGCCTCGCGATGGCTGCGGCCGCGTTGGCGTTGTTGTGGGGATGAACTCCACGACACGGCGTATACTTTGGACCATGAGCGAATCTCCTCGGAATCAGGATCTGTCCGGTACAGCGTCTTCAAGTGCGATGGCTTCCAGCTCTGGCCGGAGGCTCATCTTGCTCGTTGTAGTAGTCGGAGCCGCCGTTTTTGCGTTTTGGTTTATGCGGCCCCGCCTTACGGAGGAGTACATTCAGGAGACCGTCATTTCCACGCTGGCAAGCGAGGCCCAGGAGTCGTTCTACGTCACGGGAACGCTCACCTTTTCATCAACGGTGGAGAGCCGGAGTGAGAAGACGTTCCTGCCGGGCATCCTCAACCTGAACCTCGGCACGACCACGGCCACCGTACGCGTTTCGGGCCGCGTAGCGTACGGGTTCAACGTGGCGGCGCTGCGGCCGGAGCACATTCACTACACAGAAGACAGCGTGGTAGAAGTAGAACTACCAAGGCTGGAAGTGTTCTCCGTGGAACCCGAGCTGGAGAACGTAGATATCCAGACGGACGTGGGCTGGGCGCGGCTCCACCGAAGCAGCGGGCAGGAGATGGAGCAGCGTGCACTCCAGGCCATTCGCCCAACCATGCGAGCTACAGCCGAGCGTCATCTTGCCAACTCGGAGACGCCGGAACTAAACACGGCAGCGGCGCTTGTACGCCTCCTCACGCCTCCCTTGGAAGCCGGAGGTGTCTCCGCCCCGCGATTTCGCTTCCATCTGGCGTCGGGTGGCATTCTCGAGTTCGACGCCTCCGAGGTTCCTTCGTCTGTTGAATAAAACACGCCTCATTGTATTTCATGCTCGGATTCCTGATTGATTGCTGATGGCTCGTTCCCAATCAGATGCTCCCACCTACGTCGACTCGCCAACAGGTATCGTAACGGTGGCTGGTACGCGATTTCGTACCACGGAGAAGCTCTTGCGCGAGTTTGCAGAACCCGTTTTCGACCGCGAGCCTCTGGGAAGCCTGATCCGGCAGGCCGAAGTGTGGGCGCAGTCTCCGGTTACGATGGCCTTGTGGGCGCTGCCGGTATTGCTCCTTCTCCTGCCTATTTGGGTTGCAACGGTGGCCGCCCTCGCCCTTTTCGCCGTTTGGAGGGTTGTTTCGCCCGCCGCGCCAGTTCGTGCAGGCATTGCGGTCCTTAGCATCCTCCAGAAACCAATGCTGCAGGGGATTTACTTTGTCGTGGCGCTGACCCTGTTGGGGTGGGCCAGCCAGACGCCCGCCGTTCTTGTTGGCCTGGCTGGTTTTATTGGCATGCGATTCGGTTTGGTTGAGATGCTTCTGAAACCCATCCTCGACCCACTGCTTGCTAGGATGTATCCGTTGCCCGTGCCCGACCAGGTGCTGCGCGCCGTCATTGTTCGGGCGGCCCTCCGGCACGACATCCCGCTTCCAGAACTATCCCGACTCGAAGAAAGCGCCAGGGAGGCGTGGAAGATCCACGGAAAGAACTGAGACTCCCAATCCAACAGCCTCCTAGGAGGCTGTTGGATTACCTACTCTGCAGCCGAGACGAGTGAATCGCGGTCGAGATCAAGGCGCGAGATCGGAGTCGAATCGGTGATTCGGCGAGATTCTCGCAACGCTGAGATCGGCCGTGAGACACCGTCGCAGGCCGGATGAGGTATTTCAACAGCCTCCT
>JADFLK010000237.1 GCA_022564455.1 Bacteroidota bacterium | reverse complement strand
ACGGATATGGACCCGCCGCTACCGGCCGGATGGCGCGACGGGTTGAGCAGGATGGGCATTAGACGGGATCGCCGACGATGGTGATCTTGGCGCCCTGCGCCCCGGCGAAAACGCTATCGATATCGAAGGTGATCTCCGCGTCGGCGGCAATGCCCGTCGATGAAAGAACCGCCGACGTGCCCGCAGTAACGGAAGTCAGTTGCGACGAATCAATCGTGATCTTGGTCGAAAGAATCGACGTGGACCCGTCGTTGATGTCGAATTGAATCGCACCAAGCGAGGACTTCTGGGTCAGGCTGGCCAGCACATTGGTCGGAGTGAAAGCGAACGGTGCGCGTATCGTGACCTTGGCCAGCCCCGTGGTGATGTCGGTGATCTCATCGCCCAGCGAAACCATGAAATACGCCGACCGGCTCGCCGCTGCCGTTGCCGCCTGGCTTCATTTTGGGCAGAGTGATGATCGCCCCGTGATTGTGGTGGATGCAGGCACGGCTGTGACCACGGAAGTCATCTCCGCCGCCGGGGTGTATCTCGGTGGAGCTATCGCGCCGGGACCGGATGCGATACGCAGGGCACTGGTGCGAGACACCGCGAAACTCCCCAACATATCGTGGCCGGATGCGCCGGAAGCCATCGGTTCCTCGACCCATGCTGCCATCTCGGCCGGCGTGTCCGCCATGTTTCTACACGGTGTTCAAGGATTGCTGGAGCGCTCGGCAGGCCAACTCAAAGGAACACCTTTCATCGTAGCAACAGGCGGATGGGCGGAGTGGCTCAACCGCCACCTCGACATCATCGACCTTGTAGAACCAAACCTCGTACTGGATGGGGTCCGGCTGCTAGTCACTTAAGAGGCTGTTGGACTCCTGGCTCCCGACTTGCTCCGCTGCCAGCAGCAATTGCACGCGAGCCAGCACCATGTCGATGGCGACCTGGTTTTTGCCACCGCGCGGGATGATCACGTCGGCGTGGCGCTTGGACGGGCCGACAAACTCCAGGTGCATCGGCCGAACCGTCCGGCGGTACTGCGCCAGCACCGATTCGAGCGTGCGTCCGCGCTCGTTGATGTCGCGCTCAATACGGCGCATGAGGCGCACGTCGGGGGCTGTGTCCACGTAGAGCTTGATGTCCATCCGCTCACGCAGCTCAGGTTCTGCGAGCACCAGGATACCTTCCACGATGACAACCGGACATGGATCGAGGCGATCTGTCTCCGGCAACCTTACGTGGTTGGTGTAATCGTACGTGGGTTTTTCGATGGCCGAGCCGCTCAGCAGCACGTCGAGTTGCTCCACCATCAACTCCGTTTCCAGGGCATTGGGGTGGTCGAAGTTGAACTGCGTACGCTGCTCGAACGGCAGGTGCGAGAGGTCGCGGTAGTACACGTCGTGGTCCATGAGGGCAATAGCCGTAGGCCCGAAGCGCTCCATGATTCGGCGCTGTACGGTCGTTTTGCCCGATCCGGAGCCTCCTGCAATCCCGATAACGACCGACATGCCTGCCTCTACCCGCTTGCTTGCTCAAGCTCCGCTTCGCGGCGAGCCCGACGCTCGGCCTCCTCTTCCGCCTTAACCCTTCGGCGGGCCGCACGGCGCTTCTTCCACCCCGGCCGAGAGACCATAACAATCGTACCGCCCTTTTCGCCCAGCTTCGTGGCCTCGAAATCTGGCTCGTAGCCGTCTTGCGCCTCCCACTCCTCCAGCGCCTCCACGGTCTCGGCCAGTTCAGTTACGATAAAGTTGACGAGGCTGCCGCGCAGTTCTTTTACACCGTGTGTAACCGCTTTCAGCTTCTTCTTTTCCTCCTTGAAGAACTTGATGCGGTACATACGCTCGTACGACTCGTCGTCTTCCCACGCGTCTTCATGGGTGCCCGGCAACAGGTTCCACACCACCTTGTCTTGCAGCAAATCGTTGAGCACGGGCGACAGGAGAGGCCGCCAATACTTCGACACCTTACCGATGCCCTTCACCGATGAATCGATCTTCAGTTTGTACATCGGGATGAGGTCGTCCGGGCGTAGGAGCCCGAACATGCCCGTAACGATGATGCCGTTTTCGAGGAGGCGGCGCTGAGCGCCTGTGGGCAATCCCCCAAAGTTCATTGACTGATACATGACGCCGAGCCCATAGCGCTCAATGGCGGCCATCAACGGACTCTCGTAGATGGCAAGGTTGTCCTCCACGGCCTCCTTTAGGGCCTTTTCCTTCAACCCGAACAACTCGCCGAGACCCTTGCCCGCCTCTATTTGACCGTGGAGTGCACCGATCAGCGCCCGGCGCTCCGGGTTGAGTTGGTTGAAAAAGTTGAACGTGTCCGACGACCTGTAATCGAACATGTCGGGAGCGAAGGGGTTGCCGCCGGACTGCTTGCCCTCCGACGAGGGCATCAAAATGGAAAACCGCACCGGCATGGGCGAGGCAAACGGGTTGGGTGAGAAGAAAACCGCACGGCCTCGTGCGGCAAAGACAGAAACCCCGGCCTGCTACGACGCGCGGCGAAGATGCGACTCGCCACTGCGGCGGCGACGGGCCTCGCTCATAAGCGCCTCAGCCTCGCCAAGAATCTCCTGTGCCTGCTCGCGGGCATCGGCCACCACGGCGTCAGCTTTCTCGCGGGCCTGGCTGGCCACACCCTTCGTTCCCATATCATCCACCAGGTCCGATACCTGCTTGCCCCAACTGTCGAGGAGGTACGCCACGCGCTGGCGCATCTGCTTGCCTTCATCGGGCGCGAGCAAAAGCCCTAGCCCGAAGCCGACGGCTCCGCCAAAGAGTATGCCTCCAAGCGAGGCTCGAACGACGCTACCACGTTTGCTCATGGCTTCAGGGTTGTTGGGGTTCGGGAACGGCCCTTGTACCGAATAGCTATCGGCTGTCGGGGCCACGAGATAAAACGAAAACTGGATGTGAACACGAGAAGCCACGCCCGCAGTGCCAGACGCAGCTTCTCAAACACTCGAACAGGCAGAAGCGTCGCGCGGTCAGCGCCGGCTACCGGTTCTTCTTCTTGTGGCGGTTCTTGCGAAGCCGCTTCTTCCGCTTGTGCGTTGCGATTTTATGGCGCTTACGCTTGCGTCCGCAGGGCATAGAGTAGATGTATTCGTCAGAAAAGAGACCGCTATCTGCGATCAGGGCGGCCTTGAAGATACGGATTTTCGATTTTTGGAACCAGTCGTCCGTTGCTGGAAAGCTCCACATTCACGCCGAAAGCACGTCGTAGATCCGCTCTCGGCTGGAACCATCGCCCTATCCGGCAACTCTTCACACCCGCCGCTCCCGAGCAGCCGTGTACAACGCTGTACAACGGAATGCACACAAACCCAACAATGAGGGGGAAATATGGCCGCAGGGTGCTCTGAACATCGTCTGGCACACCCTTTGGTAGTACGCCACACAGACTCTGGGTTACCTCCGATACCAGAATCAAGAGCACTACGTGCAGCATGGCCTTGAGCCTGCTTGGCACAGTCGGGCGGACACGTTTGGGTGAGCGTGTCCGCCCGGCCTTTTTTATGCCCTGACGGAACGGAGAGACGCGCGTATACTGATGGCCCGTTGATCTCCGGCCATGATTCGCTTCTGTGCATTAGTTCTGATGGCCGCCGTCGCCCTGGCGCTGGCAGCGTGTGCTCCCTCCGTGTCGCCGCTGTACCGAGACTACGAGGTTCGGGCTGTAGGTGCATCCGAGGAGGCTTCGCCGGATGTGTACGCCCGCATTCGGGCTGCGCTCGCCGAGGCCGGCTGGACGGAGACCGAAGCCGACGCGCCGAACATCATCTCCACCGAGCCCCGCCAGATCTCCGACTGGGGCCTGTTCCGTACCGAGGTCGCGCTGGATGTTGCGCCCATCGGCGACCTCTACGTGCGGATCCTCTTCCACCCGATTCGGTACTCCTTTCTCGGCGGGCGGACGAAGATCAGCTATCTGGGCAGAGGCGCCCGGCGCTCCATCCTGCCTGACCTCAACGCGGCCTTCGAGGAGCAGGGATTTGAGGTGTTGGGCACGGCAAGGGAGCGCGACGAACAGAACCGCTCCGACGATGAGGAAACCTGAGCGCGATGATTGCGGTAGGATGGGCCGGCCGGAGAAGTCGGCCGCGTTCTTTCAAAAACTGGGGATGTTTTGGTTTCGACGGATGAATTGTGCGGCAGGCTGCGTGTCGGGTGGTTCTTAGCACGCCCGCGACCTTCGCTGAGAAACTTATACTTGCGAACGATTACTCGTACGCGCTGGCAGCTTAAAGCTCGCTAGCTGTTTCCCGATGGGCCCGCTCATCGGCCTGTCGGGAAGCATCGTCTTAGATGAGCTAGTCGCCGAGGCTCCGGCTGAGCCGAAGGCGGTGAAACCCAATCAGCCTGCGCCGTTGTGGAAGCCCCGTCCGTGGGCCCTGCCCCTCCGGCAAAGACCTCAATACGCGGACTACACATGTAGACGCCTGGACTGTAGATCCATTCGGACCCGGGTTCGACTCCCGGCATCTCCACCACCTGCTTTTGAA
>JADFLK010000236.1 GCA_022564455.1 Bacteroidota bacterium | reverse complement strand
AATCGTTGTCGTTGTAGGGTGTCGGGGATCTTGAGAACCCTCATCTCGTCATTCCCACCCTCCAGGCATGATGCCCTGGGGTTGCGTATGCTGATCGGGCCACCACATCCCTCCACCTCGTCATCCCCGCCTTCGCGGGGATGACGATTGAGGATATTGAGAAAGGTTGCGTCACTGCGCCGTCCGCCACGGCAGTGTGACGTTGGTGCGGTAGAGACAAGCAAAATCTCCCAAACTGTCATCCCCGCCGGAGCCTGTCCCCTCGAAGGCGGGGATGACGGTATTGGGAGATAGCTATCTTGGGTATGGCTATGTTGGAGGTTGGCTTCGTATCGCTACCCAAACTCTATACACTACCTGATGAAGTTCTCTCTCTTCATTACCTGTCTCTTCGCCCTTCAAGCTTGTGCGGCGGCGCAATCCACAACCGGCGTCTACGCCAGCGGCTTCGAGGCGTCAATTCTCTACCCGTGTGACGAACAAGGGGCGCAGTGGTGGCTCACGCCCAACACGGAGTTCGCAGAGCAGTACCAAACGCTTTGGGGGCCAGGTGAGGAGCGTGCGTGGCTGCAAGGTCCGTATGCGTTCGTTCGCGTAAACGGTGAGCTAACCGGAACGGGCGAGTACGGCCACGTCGGCATGTTCGAGCGCGAGTTCACCGTCACTGAGGTGGTGGATATGAGAGGGATCGACGGCGAACCCGAAGGCGACGTGCATGAGTGGGTGCGTGGGGTGTGCGAGGAGGCTGGGGAGTAGCCCGCCAACAGTCCCCCATTCACGGGGGATGTCGAATTGGCGGGGAGCAACGAGAGCCAGACGTGGCAACCCCCTCCGCCTCGCACGCTCGGCACCTCCCTCAAAGGGAGGGGTTTATGATAACCGCTCCCTTCACGGGCTGTCCGCCGAATGGCGGACTGGGGGTGTCTCGGTGATGATTACATCCTCCGACCGTTCCCGGCGAGCAGGAATCAGCCACTCAGCCAGACTTTCCCAAAGAAACCGCAGCACCGTAACATTCTGATGGCGTGATTAGTTGACGCCGAGATCTACCAACAAACGCCCCATGCTCGAATTCATAAGTCAACCGTGGCCGTGGTACGTGGCCGGGCCCATTATCGGCCTTATGGTGCCCGCGCTGCTCTTTGCTGTCGGCAAGCCGCTTGGCGTGTCCTCCAGCCTGCGCCACACGTGTGCCGCCGTCTTCCCCGGCCGCTCCGAGTATTTCAAGTACGACTGGAAGAAGCAGGGCGGCTGGAATCTCCTGTTCGTGTTCGGGATCCTCGTTGGCGGCATCGTCGCGGGCTCGTTTCTTGGTGGCGGCGAATCCGTGGCCATTTCAGAGGCAACGCGGATCGACCTCTCGGCGATCGGCCTCACGGATTTCTCCGGGTACATCCCGGTCGAGTTGCTTTCGTGGTCGGCTCTCGGTTCTCTCCCCGGATTGATCTGCCTCGTCCTCGGAGGCTTTCTGGTCGGCTTCGGCGCACGGTACGCGGGCGGATGCACTTCGGGCCACGCCATCTCCGGGCTGGCCAACTTCCAACTGCCGTCGCTCATCGCCGTCCTCGGATTCTTCGCCGGCGGCATGCTCATCACGTACTTCGTTCTTCCGTACCTGATTTAGTTCTCGTCTGATGACAACAACAGATTCTTCGTTACCACAGATCAAGCCGATCCACTACGTCGTGTACGGCCTGTTGGGTGTGATCTTTGGGATCACGCTAATCAAGTCCGAAGTCGTTTCCTGGTTTCGCATTCAGGAGATGTTCCGCTTCCAGGCCTTTCACATGTACGGCGTGATCGGCTCGGCCGTGGTCGTGGCGGCCATCTCCATCCTCCTGATGAAACGCTTCGGCGCCCATGATGTACACGGCCGGCCGGTTTCCGTCGCGCCGAAGGCCATGAACCGGGGCCTGAATGTGAGCATTGGCGGACTGTTGTTCGGGTTCGGATGGGCGCTGACGGGTGCATGTCCGGGTCCGCTCTTCGCACTCGTCGGAAGCGGATTCAGTGTGATGATTGTGGCGCTCCTGAGTGCCCTCGTCGGTACGTGGACGTACGGGCAACTCAAGTCCCGGCTCCCTCATTAACCTCCTCGGAAAACGCTCCCGCCATGCTGTTTCGCCAGCTTTTTGATCCGCACCTCGCGCAGTACGCCTACCTCATCGGGTGCCAGAAAACGAAGGAAGCCCTGCTGATCGACCCCGAGCGCGACATCGACCGCTACGTAGAGGCGGCGGCCGCTGAGAACTTGAAGATTGTGGCCGTCGCCGAGACCCACATCCACGCTGATTTCCTCTCGGGCGTGCGCGAGTTTGCCGCGCAGCACGGCGTCAAAGCCTACCTATCCGACGAAGGCGACGCCGACTGGAAATACGGCTGGGCCGATGACGAAGGGCTCGATGTGCAGCTCGTCAAGGACGGCGACACGTTCAATGTCGGCAACATCAAGGTGGAGGTCATCCACACGCCGGGCCACACGCCCGAGCACATCTGCTTTCTGATCACCGACGAGGGCGGAGGCGCGAGCGAGCCGATGGGCCTGGTCTCGGGCGATTTTGTATTTGTGGGGGATCTCGGCCGGCCGGATTTGCTGGAATCCGCCGCAGGAGTGGTCGGCGCCCGCGAGCCTTCTGCGCAGGCGTTGTTTGAGTCCGTGCAGAAGCTGAAGACGATGCCCGAGTACCTGCAGGTCTGGCCGGGGCACGGCGCGGGGAGTGCGTGCGGCAAGGCGCTCGGCTCCGTTCCGCAGACCACGCTGGGCTACGAACTCCGCCACAACGCGTCCATCCTATCGGCGAGGGAAGGCGAGAGCACGTTCATAGATTTCATCCTCGACGGCCAGCCGGAGCCGCCGCTCTACTTCGCGCGGATGAAAAGGGAGAACAGGGAGGGCCCGGCGTTGCTGGGAGCGCTTCCAAAGCCGCGGCGTGTTTCCGTGAGCGGCATCGAGGATGAAGCCGTAGTCATTGATACACGAACCAAGGCCGAGTTCTACGAAGGCCACCTCGTGGGATCGCTTCTCGCGACGTTCGACAAGAGCTTCCCTACGGTCGCCGGTTCGTACGTGATGCCCGGCAAGGCCATGTACCTCGTCATCGACGAGGAGAACGTGGGCGCAGCCGTCCGCGATCTTATCCGGATCGGCCTCGACGACGTGCGCGGTTTCATCACACCGGAAGACCTCGGTTCAGCCGAACTCACCAAGATAGAGGTCATCCGCTTCGACGACCTGGCGGCCCGGATAGCCGATCCTTCCGTGTGCGTGGTGGACGTGCGCCGCCAGGACGAGGTGGACCTGGGCTTCGTCGCCGGGTCTATCCACATCCCACACCTTCGGTTACTCTCGAGGCTGGATGAACTCCCCACCGACAAAACCCTTCTCGTGCATTGCCAGAGTGGCATTCGCAGCGCCGTCGCCGCCGCGTTGCTGAACGCCTCCGGTTTCAACACCGTGTTCGTGGACGACCACTTTCGAAACTGGAAGACGCCGGTCAAGGGTGAGGTGCAGATGACCATTGAGGCCTGATCGACTGTAGCCCCAACTCGTCTATTGCTCGCTACCGTCAGGCGGCGTAGGTTGCTTTATTAGTTCGGAAAGAAGTGAGTTGGATCCATGCAAGTCGAAGCCCCCACCATCCGCGCTCCGCGCGGCACACAGTTGTCGTGCAAGGGGTGGCATCAGGAAGCCGCGCTGCGGATGCTGATGAACAACCTCGACCCCGAGGTGGCCGAGCGGCCCGACGAGTTGATCGTCTACGGCGGAGGCGGCAAGGCAGCGCGGAACTGGGAGGCGTACCACAAGATTGTGGAGACGCTTCGGCGGCTTGAAAACGACGAGACGCTCCTCGTGCAGAGTGGTAAGCCGGTCGGGGTGTTCACCACACACGAGGAAGCCCCGCGCGTGCTCATCGCCAACGCGCACCTCGTCCCAAAGTGGGCCACGGACAGCGAGTTCCGCCGCCTCGACGCCCTCGGCCTCACCATGTACGGCCAGATGACGGCCGGCTCGTGGATCTACATCGGCACGCAGGGCATCCTGCAGGGCACGTTCGAGACGTTCGCCGAGTGCGCACGCCAGTACTTCGGAGGCACCCTGGCCGGGCGGCTGGTGATTACGGCCGGTCTAGGCGGGATGGGTGGTGCGCAACCTCTTTCCGCTACCATGAACGGGGCGGCATTCCTGGGAGTTGAGATAGATCCGGAGCGCATCCGGCGACGTGTGGAGACGGGCTATTGCGACCGCATGGAAACCGATCTGGATGCCGCGCTGGAGGTCGTTCTCGGTGCGAAGGGAAGGGGAGAGGCGCTCTCCGTAGGACTCGTTGGCAACATTGCCGAAGTTCTGCCAGAGTTGGTCCGTCGCGGTGTGGTGCCGGATGTGCTGACTGACCAGACCAGCGCGCACGACCTCCGTGTCGGGTATATCCCGGCTGGTTATGACCTCGAAGCAGCCGCTGTTTTCCGAGAGTCAGATACGGCGAGCTACGAGGGGGCCGTCCTCGATTCCATGCA
>JADFLK010000235.1 GCA_022564455.1 Bacteroidota bacterium | reverse complement strand
AAAGATCGGAAAAATGAGCCGATATACCGCGGCCGCGGTAGAGTCAACCTACGTCCGATAGGCTCCTACGCCCTCCATTACCCCCTATGCCTGCCTTTCCCTCGGCTCTCGCTCGACATCCGGAACAGCCCGCCGCCGATCCGATGGTGCTCGATTGTCGTGGTCGGATGCTGGATTGCCGCCCCCGACAACGGGCGCACGTGATGGGCATCCTCAACGTTACGCCGGATTCTTTTTCGGATGGAGGGCGGTATGCGTCGGTTGATGCCGCCCTTCAACGTGCCGGCCAGATGATTAAGGAAGGTGCGGCCATTCTGGACATTGGCGGAGAGTCCACGAGGCCGCGTGGGAAGGCGTATGGTGCAGGCGCAGCAACCGTTTCGGCAGAGGAGGAAATCGAGCGCACGGTACCGGTCGTCGAAGCCATTACACGGCATCTTCCGCATGCCATCGTCTCCATCGACACGTACAAGGGCGAGGTGGCGCGGGCTGCGCTGCGGGCCGGAGCCCACATCGTCAATGACGTGACAGGCCTGCGCCACGGCATCGGTACGGCCCGCGCGGCAGCCGATTTCGGCGCGCCGCTGGTAGTGATGCACGCCCTCGATAAACCCGGCGACATGCCGCACGCGCATGCGTCCGAGGATATGGTTGATGAGATAACCACGAGTTTAGCTGAGTCCGTCCGAGAGGCCCGGGATGCTGGTGTGGAGCACGTTGTTATTGACCCGGGCTTTGGGTTTGGGAAGTCGGTGGAAGGCAACCTGCAACTCATTGCCGAGCTCGATCGGTTCGCGGCGCTGGGGCGGCCCGTGTTGGTTGGGATCTCCAGGAAAAGCGCCGTCGGCGCGGTGCTGGGTTCTCAAAAAGAACCTGTACCCGTCGGTGAGCGGCTGTTCGGCACGCTTGGCCTGACGGCGCTCGCGGTGATGAAGGGTGCGTCGATTGTGCGGACACACGACGTGCGGCCCACCGTGGAGCTCCTCAAGGTTCTTTCCGCCGCGGAGGGCGTCGCGCTCCGGGAGGCGGCCACGTGAGCCTCCTCGCCATCCGCATCGGCTTCGTTGACCTTGGGTGGCTCGACCTGCTCGACATCGCCATCGTGGCGTTCCTCGTGTACCAGGTCTACCGGCTCATCCGGGGCACGCTTGCCGTACAGGTGGCGCTGGTGCTTCTGGCCATCTACGGCCTCGACGTAATCATCCGTTTTGCCGGCCTCAACACGCTTCAGGCACTGTTCGGTGCGGTCAGTGAGGTGTTCGTCATCGCCGTCATCATCCTCTTCGCCCCCGAGATCCGGCGGCTGCTGTTCCTTCTTGGAAGCAATCCGCTTGTTCGCCGCCTCGTCCGAACGTCGCCGCGTGCGCACATTACCTCCGAAGTCGCCGGAGCCATTGCCGAGATGAGCGAACACCGCATAGGCTCGCTGATCGCGTTCGCCCGCTCCACGGGCCTCCGGAGCTATATCGAGAGCGGCACGCGCATCCACGCCGACGTGGAGCGCGACCTGCTCACGAGCATCTTCTTCCCCAACTCGCCCCTGCACGACGGTGGGGTGATCATCCAGGGCCAGAAAATCGAGGCAGCCCGATGCATCTTCCCCGTCAGTGAGGAGCGGCGAATTCTGGGCCACCTCGGCCTTCGCCACCGCGCTGCCATCGGCCTCACCGAGCGCACCGACGCCTTCGTGATCGTCACCAGCGAGGAAACCGGGGCCATCTCGGTCGCCGAGCGCGGCCAGCTCGACTACAACCTCTCCATCGGCGACGTGGAGGCCCGTTTGAACGCGGCTTTCGCACCGGACACTTCGGCCGCACTCAGTGCAAGCGCGGTGGCGGCCGAGTAATTCCCGGGCCACGTACTTTCCGGCCACCAGATCCCGCCGGCTCCACGTCTATCCCAAGCACTCCCAACATCCCCCATGCCCCAGCGGTTCAAGCGCGCGCGCGCGCAGTTGGTTGAACTCATTCGTGAGAAAGGCATCACGAACGAGCGGGTGCTGCGCGCCATGGGAAAGGTGCCGCGGCACATGTTTCTGGAAAGCGGGCTTCACGGCAGAGCGTACGAGGATCACGCCCTGCCGCTCATGTTGAACCAGACGATTTCCCAGCCTTTCACGGTCGCCTACCAGACCTCGCTCATCGACCCGCAACCACGCGAGAAAGTGCTGGAGATAGGGACCGGAAGCGGCTACCAGGCTGCCGTCCTTGCGGAGCTGGGCGCCCGCGTGTACTCCATCGAACGCCACGAGGCCCTGTTGCAGCGCACCAACGCTATCCTTGACGGGCTGGGCTACCGCATTCTCACACGCCTGGGGGATGGAACGAAGGGATGGTCCGCCGTCGGGCCGTTCGACGCCATCCTGGTTACGGCGGGTGGGATTGAAGTGCCCCAGGCCCTCCTTGAGCAACTCCGGGAACCGGTGGAGGGCAAGCCGGACGCCCGGCTCGTTATTCCTGTTGGCGGGCACAACGGACAAACCATGCTGCGCATCACCCGAACCGGCCACGACACCTACGAGGAAGAGGCCTTTGATGAGTTCCGGTTTGTGCCGTTGGTTGGGAGTTAGTAAGTGAGGTTGAAGGTTACAGGTTTGAAGGTTGCAGGTTAGCTGTGTTGAGATGTTTGCTCGTAGCTCTTGAGATAGCTGATGAGTCCAGCTAGTTGTCGACTGGTGCTGGAGGCCATATCGAACAGTTCGTCGAATGACTGCGGGGTCAGATAGCCTTCATCCAGCGCACAGTAAAGTTGCGACCGCACCTCTCCAGATGATCCTTTTGCGATGAAGAGAAATCGGATGAACTCCCGAGTCGTCTGCCGCTCGAAGCCTTCGGCGATATTGGACGTGATGGAAATGGCCGCGCGCCGAATCTGGTCGCGAAGAGCAAAATCGCGTGAGAAAGTGTGCTCTCTTGATACGGAGTATATCTGCTTCGTAAGCTCTCTGCCGCTCTGCCAGGCCTCGATGTCTTCGAAGCGCGTGAATGTTGCCATGATGTTTCAGGATGTGTTGAACCATCTCAATAGACAGCCGGACGAACAGTTCATAACCTCCAACTCTCCAATCAAACCCGTTCTAAAGAAATCTTCAACCTTCAAACCTTCCAATCTGAAACCCAAGACATGCTCGAACCACCCCTCGTCTCACCCACCCGCTCCTACTCCGGCGTCCTTGGTTGGCTGCATGCGCTAAAGGACTGGGTGGAGGGCCTCGCCGAAAAGCGTTTCGCCGTTGGCATTCTGTTCGGGCTGGCGTTCATCGAGTCCATCTTTTTCCCGATTCCGGTTGACGTGCTGCTCATCGCGCTCTGCGTGAGCGTGTCGAAGCGCTCCTACTGGTTTGCCGCCGTGTGTACAGCCGGGTCGGTGTTGGGTGCGTTCGGTGGCTACGCCGTTGGGTACTGGCTGTGGTACGAGGCCACCGGGACCGGCGTGCAGGCCTACAGCGGCCTCGCCACATTCTTCTTCGACAACATCCCAGGCTTTACGGAGGCCAACTTCGAGGCCGTCGCAGCCAAGTACCGCGAATTGGGGTTCTGGGCGATTTTCGTGGGAGGATTTACTCCTCTACCCTACAAAATATTTACGGTATCGGCGGGGATCGTCCAGCTGAATCTGGTGACGTTCTTTGTGGCGTCGGTTATCAGCCGAGGACTTCGGTTCTTCCTCGTAGCCACCCTCTTCTATCTCTTTGGCGAGCCCATCAAGGCCTTCATCGACAAATACCTGGGCTGGCTCACCATTGCGTTCGTCGTTTTGCTGATCGGCGGGTTCATCGCGCTGGAGTATGTGCTGCATTAGGAGTCTGGAACGCATGCAGCTGAAAAGGAGAGGGATCGCTACGTTTTCGACACAACTGTAGAGCGGCCGGCGCCGTTGAGTGCAGGAAAACAACTCAACCCCGCGATACCATGAAACACACACTCTTTTTCGGACTACTTGGTCTGTTGCTGGCAACCGCTGCTCCCATTGCTTCGGCGCAGGAAGCGGAAGCCCCTTCGCCCCGCACGGAAGCTCCTTCACCTCGTACCGAGCGCGGCCGCTCGAGGACGGGTGAGCGTGAGCGTATGAATAGAACCCAAAGCCACCAGTGGCAGGCGCGAGGGCATCAACGACGAGCCATGCACAACGGCCGGCAGGCCATGCGGCAAGGACGCCGTGCCCACACTCATGGCAGGCAGGCCCGCCAACTCCGTAACGGTCGTAGGCAAGCGGGGCGAGTGCAGCACCATCGTCTCCGCTCGCTCTCGCAACAGCAACGTGAGGCGCTCCGAGAGCGCATGCGTCCTCTGGAAGAAGAGGAACGTGCTTTCCGGGAGCAAATACGCGAGCGTCGGCAGGCGATATTAAACGAGTTCGCTCCGCCCACACAGAACGACGACGAATAAACGGACGGCCAAGAAACCACCTGGGCAAAAAAGTGGCCCCGCATTCTACAATTTCTGTGGAATGCGGGGTTTCTCTTTTTCTCAGACGTAATGTTTCTCAGGACGTAATGTCGGGGATGTCCACCTCATCCAC
>JADFLK010000234.1 GCA_022564455.1 Bacteroidota bacterium | reverse complement strand
CGGCTCGGGAATTCCAAAGGATCAGCAGGAGAAAGTTTTTGAGAAATTTCAACAGATCGCTTCAGGCGAAAGGCATGTGGGTGGGACCGGGCTCGGACTCGCTATCGCGAAGGCCTTGATTCATTTACAGCATGGGAAGATGTGGCTCGAAAGCGAGCCGGGAAAAGGCGCGGCCTTCTTCTTCACGCTTCCCATCCATCAGGCGGAGATCGAAGAGGAAAGGCGCGTCGGCGAGAAGGAGTCCCGGAAGTCGTGGTGGGAAAAACTTCTCGGTTTGTAATTCCAAAACCGTAATTACAGCACGGAACTAAACTCCGCACCATTCGTATTGTCAGGGGTGTGGGGACTTTCCTTAAAAGACCGGCTGCTCGACCTTCTGCTTCCCAGAACGTGCGCCGCATGCCGGGAAGATTTACCGCCTCCGCTGACCGGCCCGTTATGCGGGGCATGCCTCCAGATGCTGCGGCGCGCCCCGCCTCGTGGTTCCACGCCTCCGGCGTTTGGCTTCGGAGGGGTTCGCTCGACGTTTGTTTATCGTCATCCGCTGCCGCAATTGGTTCACGCGTTTAAGTATCGAGGCAGCGAATCCGTTGGAAGGGCGCTGTCGGATTGGATGGCCGGGGCTTGGCCGGCCCTTTGGCGGGACGGTCATTGACACCCTTGGACTTCACTTTTGTTCGCTGGCACGGCTGGGCTTGGTCTCACAAGTCCACCGACCTGTTCCGTAGCCAGCGTCGCCTGCCACCCGACGTGGACCCAGGGGTTTTTCGCCCCCTGCTTGCCAGGCTGGCCGAGGAAAACTTCTCTTCGGAGTTGGAGGGGCAAGCCCTGAATTTGAACCTTCCCAACGAGGGAGAGGCGGGACTCACCTTGCGGGTCAATGGCGAACGGTTCCAGCTTTACGCTTTTCCCGACCAGCGGGCGGCGGACGATTTCTGTTTCGCCAAAGCTCACACCCTGAGGGGCGGGCGCTTCGTCATCGACAAGGAGGGTGCGGAGGGCAGACATTGAGGTCAACAGGTAGGAATCAGGTGATGGGCGTTTCGGGAGGGAGCAGCAGGCGAACGACCGTGCCACGCTCGGGGTCGCTCGTCATGTCGAGTAGATCCGTGCGGCCGTAGAGTTGCTCGAGGCGGTCGGAGACGTTGCGCAGACCAATGCCAAAGAAGGACGGCGTTGTTTTGTTCTCGGCAGTGCCCACGTCTGCGGTACTGGCATCGGCGAAGAGGGCAGGGATCCCAACCCCCGTATCGGAGACTGTGATCTCCACCGTTCCGTCCTCACGGCGCCGGCTCGATAACCGGATCGTACCGCCTCCACGCTTCCGCTCGATGCCATGCTTTACGGCGTTCTCCACGAGCGTCTGAACGACAAAGGCGGGCACGGAAACATCGTTTAGCGATTCGTCCCACGCCTCTTCAATTGTCATCTTGTCGGCAAAACGCGCCTGTTCAATACGGAGGTACTGATGGACGAGCCGCAACTCCTCACTAAGCGGAACGAATGTGCGGCTGCCCGTTTGCAAGACGTAGCGAAAGAGGCCGGCGAGCTGCTGCACGGTGTCTTCAGCCTCTTCTGGTTTCTCTTCGATAAGTGCGGCAATCGTGTTGAGGGCGTTGAAGAGGAAGTGCGGATTGATCTGCGCGCGCAGAGCCGCAAGCTGGGCCTCGGCGCTTTCTCGCACGAGAGCCTTCTCGCGCTCAATGAGCCCAAGGCGCTCGGACGCGACGGCAAGCTGCCCACAGAGGGCCTTGAGCATCTCCACGTCCTCGAGGTTGTACACCGCACGGCGCCGGGCCTTTCGGCCAAGCACGAGCACACCAACGGGCTCACCCCGTCCGCTGGAAACGGGTACCGCCAGCGCCACACCGAAGTTGCGGAGAATCGCTGTATCCGAGTCAGGCAGGGTGCTTTCGTTGAGTTCAGTGTTGACAGACCAAACCTTGTCCTCCTCCTGAAGCTGCGACCAGATATCGGCCAGTTCTACGCGGGTGAAGTAGGGTGCCTCCGGTTTGTACGTGGCGTTCACCCAGTGCTCCGTGGAGGTACCCATCCCGGCTCGAAGAAAGAGCACCGCCGACCGCGCATCCAACGCTTCCCCGATAACGAGAACCGACTCGTGGGCCAACCGCTCGGCGTCCAGGATAGTACGAACGCGGTCTCCGAAGCGGTTCAGTTGCTGCCGGGCGCGCTCGCGGTCCGTTCGGAAGCGATCCCCAAACACATTGCGCACGGGCCGGGCGAGGCGCTCGGTGAGGATGAGGAGGACGACCACCCAAATCCCCAGCAGCACAATGTTGCGTGGGCCTTCAGAGGGGCTCAACGCATCGACGGCAGCGAGGCCGCCGACGAAGGCAAAGAAGATCAGGCCCAGCGCCGCCGCGTAGGCAAAGCCGCGCGTGAGAACGTAGCTGAAGCGCCCATACTGGAGCGACGCCAGAGAGACGAGCGAGACCGGCGCCACAGAAAAGAGTTGAAGCAGCACAATGATACCTCCGGCTGCCGCATCATTTTCCCCAGCCAGGTCCGGCAGCGCCCCGTACACGAACAACGCGCTCACAGTGGCGAGGAGGAAGACGACGGCGCTTCCTGCGCGACTCCACCCAGGCGCGGGCTGCGCGGCGTCAAATGCAATGCGGATGATGGGCGCGAGAAGCATCAGGCCTGTTGCTGCCGCCACGTAGATGCAAACGTAGAATAAAATTGGAGTGGTGAGGGCATCTGGGGGGATGGGGCCGAGACTGCCTCGAACCGTCGCCACGATAACCGCAACACCAAGCACGATTGGCGGGACGTACATCGCCAACCGCCACCGACGCGTTGACTGCCGAACCGACGCCGCGTCGAATAAAATGTGCCTCAAAAGCAGGGCAGGGAAGAGGAGCCAGCCGGCAAGACTGATCAGCGTAAGCGCCTCAAACGCTACGCCGAGTGCAGGCGAGACAAGTTCGGGCGGCCCCGCAATGGTGACGATCAGGAACCGGATGAGCGTGCCGCCCACCCACACCAGTGCAGCGCCGATAAGGATGGACGAACTGAGCGCCCGTTTGCTGCGCACGGCCAGCGGTACGGCGATTAGCAAAGCCAACACGTGCAAAAATGTGACGAGCGCGTAGCCCCAGCCTGATGCCACCCAGAGCGAGCCGCTCAATGGGTAGAGGAACGTCGGGTAGCGCGTGATCGCGATTTCGAAGATCAACTCCTCATCATCCTGTGTGACTTCGTAAGCCAGCGTAGAACCCAATGACCTTTCTATAACATGCTTTACATCGTCAGCACTAAAGTATTGCTGGAAGTCGAGCTGAAACAGCGTGGCCCCCTCGCGAAGGCCCTCCTGGTAGGCCGTTCCGCGCGGATCGACAAAAACCGCCTCGATCTCGCCGTCGCGATCCTGCCAGCGCACCCAGTCGAAGCCGCGCGGTGGTAGTTGCGGCAGGGGCACTTCCACAATGCGTACGAAGGCCACCCAATCGGCCATGAGACGGCCGAAGGGGAGCAGAGCCAGCATCGGGATGAGGACGAGGATCACCCGAAGCAGCCACGCAACGCGTGGGTTTAACGTCATCAATGCAGGAGGCAAAGGGAGTGCAATCTAGGGCGAGCGCGCGAACATGGTAAGGTGAATCGCTCCGCTGCTCGTAGCTTTTCGTGTTCAGGTTAATCTCACTCCGCCGCCTCGTGCTCGTCGATACCCACTGCCACCTATACCACAACCGCCTCGCCGACGACCTCGACGACGTGATTGCCCGTGCGCTCGAGGCCGGTGTGACGTTCATCCTGCAGCCCGCCATCGACATCCCGTCAATCCACGAGGCGCTTGCGCTGTGCGAGCGGTTCGACGGACTGTACGCGATGGCGGCGCTCCATCCAACGGAAACGAAAGATGCCACGGAAGCCGACCTCGCTGAAATCGAGGCCTTCTGCGAAGATCCGCGCCTCGTAGCGGTCGGCGAAAGCGGCCTCGATTACTACTGGGACCAATCCTACATCCCCAAACAGCAGGATGTGTTGCGTTTCCACGCGAGGCTGGCTATGGAGAAGGATTTGCCGCTCGTCCTTCACAACCGCGACAAGCAGAATCAAACGGGCTCGTCTGACGACCTCGTTCAGATTTTGGGTGAGGAACAGGCGGCGGCGCCTCCCGGGAAGCGGCTGTTCGGCGTATTCCACTGCTTCGGCGGCTCGCCCGAGTTCGCTCGGACCGTGATGGACCTCGGCTTCCATGTCGGCATCGGCGGCACGCTGACGTTCAAGAATGGAGGCGTGCCCGAGGCCATCGCCGATGTACCGCTTGATCGAATCGTCCTCGAAACAGATGCGCCGTTTCTGGCCCCTGTACCGCATCGCGGAAAACGCAACGAACCTGCCTACACGCGGTTGGTAGTCGAGAAGCTCGCCGCGTTACGCGGAATGACCGTTGAAGAAATTGCCGCCGCGACGACCAAAAACGCCAAGAAGCTTTTCAAGTTGGGCGAATAGAGCGGTGGTCCTATTAAACTGGACAGGGTCTTAGGTGTAATCTCGCGGGT
>JADFLK010000233.1 GCA_022564455.1 Bacteroidota bacterium | reverse complement strand
GGAGGAGGCCGTGAATACCGCCTGCGAAATGCAGCCCGTGGTTTTCGTAGGGCCCTACGAGCATCACTCGAACGAAGTCACCTGGCGCGAAGGGCTGGTTACGGTCGTGGAGGTTGGGCTGGATGCCGACGGCGCGCTCGACCTCGCTCACCTCGACCGGCTCCTGCAGGATCCGCAGTATGAAGGCCGAAAGTTGATGGGCTCGTTCTCATCGGCCTCCAACGTGACAGGGTTAAAATCGCCCGTCCACGAGATTGCCCGCCTGTTGCATAGCCGCGGCGCAATTGCGCTGTTCGACTACGCGGCTTCGGCGCCGTACGTGCCCATCGACATGAACCCGGCCGGCGATCCCGAAGGCAAGCTCGATGCGGTGTTCTTCTCGCCCCACAAGTTCATTGGCGGTCCGGGGTCGTCGGGCGTGCTCGTGTTCGATGAGACCCTCTATCCCAAACATCTGCCCCCAACCGTTGGTGGTGGCGGCACTGTCGACTATGTTGGCCCGCAGGGCCACGATTTCACTACGGACATCGAGGCACGCGAGAAGGCGGGCACGCCGGGAATATTTCAGGTGCTCCGCGCCGCGCTGGCGCTGGAAATTAAGCGCGAACTCGGTATCGAGACCATCCGGAAGCGCGAACACGAACTCCTGGAGAGCGCTCTTTCCCGCTGGACAAACCACGAGCGGATCGAAATCCTCGGCCCGACCGAGCCCTCGAAGCGGATCGGTATCGTCTCTTTCAATATCGCAGATGGAGAGGGCGGGTACCTCCATCCCAAACTCGTCACCACATTGCTAAGCGACCTGTTCGGCATCCAGAGCCGAGCCGGTTGTTCGTGCGCCGGACCGTACGGCCACCGCCTCCTCGCCATCGATGAGGAGACCTCCGAGCGCTACCGCAGCATCATTCGCGAGGGCCACCACGGTGTGAAGCCCGGCTGGTGCCGCGTGGGCCTCCATTACACGATGGACGACGCCGAAGTCGCCTATGTGACCGACGCCGTCGAGTTCATCGCCGACCTGGGGAGTTGCTTCATTCCGCTCTACAACTTCGATGTGGAGACGGGGTACTGGACACACAAGGAGGTGGGCATGGACCTCCCGGATTTCTCCCTCACAGATGCTCTGAGAGCGCCCAGACCGACGCTATCCGCGAAGCCCGAGGCGGACCGCCGCATTCTCTACGCGCAGGCTCTTTCGGAAGCGCGAGCCCTCGCCGAAAGCCTCCCGCACCCCGCCTGTGATGCGAAGCTGGAGGGGGAACTGGGCGAGTTGCAGTTCTTTGCGCTGGCGGAGAAGTGAGGCTTGATTACGTGAACACGTGATTACGTGAGTACGTGATTGCTTGAGGCGCGTGGCTGAACCGGAGAACTGCCGACGGAGGACAGAGGACGGAAGACGGAGGACCGCGGTCAGGAGTCAGTAGTCAGGCGTCAGGAATCAGGAGTCAGGGGATGGTAGGGCGTGCTCGCCGAGCGCGCCGCCTGGCTGATGAGGACGGGGTATGGAGGACAGAAGACGGAGGACGGAGGTGGACACAAATCTCAAATCTCAAATCCCAAAGCCCAAAGCACGAAGGCCAAAGCACGAAGCCCAAAGCCCAAAGTCCAAAGCGCGAGAGATCCAATACAGATTCCTTAAGCGTTCATCGTTCACCCTTCAGCCTTCTCAAACAATCTGTTTCCAGCTCTCCGATTGCCTCGGGAGCACGTCTTCCGGGTTGACATCGGGGTGGAGCAGGGCCTCCGAAATCCGCTCCATACGCGTGCCCTGAGAGCCCTTGACGAGGATCACATCGCCGGATTGGGGCTCATAGACGTGGCCCTCCCATAGCGCATCTGCAAGGCCGGATGAGGTAGGATGGAATGTGATCCGAGCCTGCTGCTCGGCAGGTAATGTCCCGGCGGCAAGCGCCATGATTGGCCCAACGGCGTGGACGGCATCGAAGTATTTCACCGCAGCAGCGAGGACACGGGCGTGTTCTTCGACCTCGGTGTCGCCCAGCTCCAGCATGTCGCCGAGGAAGGCGATGTGGCGCGTGCCCTCTAAGCCGACCAATACATCCAGCGCGGCCAATGTGGCCTCGGGCGAGGCGTTGTACGTGTCGTCAATCAGCACGCTGTTGTTCCTTCCACGCAGCCGGGCCAGCCGTCCTTTCTCGGCTTGGATGTTCGCCAGCCCACGATTGACGGCCTCGAAGGACATCCCGAGCGCGCGTCCGGCCGCGGCCGCGGCCCGCGCGGGGTAGATGGCGTGTTCGCCCAGAATGGGGAGTTCAGTTATGATGTGCTCCGGCCGGATGTCGCATCCTTCGTCGATGCCATACATAAGGGTTTTACCGGAATGCAGGTCCGACATTGCACGGACGCGCGAATCGTCGCCATTCAAACAGGCGGTACCGTTTGCGTCCAGCGCCCGGACGATCTCCGACTTCTCCCGTTGCACGCCTTCGATGCTCTCGAACGTCTCGAGGTGGACGCCTTTCACGTTCGTCACGATTGAAACCGTGGGCGGGAAATGCGAGCAGATTTCCTTGATATCGCCCTTTAGCCGTGCGCCCATTTCGAGAACGAGCTTGGTCTCCGAATCGAAGTCGGCGTTCAGGAGCGTCAGCGACAGGCCGAGCGGTGTGTTCTTGTTGCCCTCGGAGGCTACGACATTAAACGCTTCGGTGAGTACAGCTTGTACGGCCGTTTTGGTCGAGGTCTTGCCCACCGAGCCCGTGATCGCCACGATGTCCGGTCCATGCAGGCGAACCTTCTCACTCGCCTTCCTGATGAGGTAATCCAGCGTGTTCTCAACGCGGATAACCTCGACGCTCTCCGGCGCTTCGATATCAACCTCCGTGACAACGACGGCCGCGCCTTTCTCAATGGCCTGCGGTATGAAGTCGTGCCCGTCGTAGACCTCGCCTCGGATGGCAACGTAGATGTCGCCGGGCTGAAGCGTACGCGTGTCGGTTGAAAAAGTCATCTAGTATCGCGTCGTCTTGATCTTCCCGTCCCGTGCGTGGCGTTCGAGGCCGAGTTGGATGAGCCGATCAACGAGAGCGCCGATGGGGAGCCCGGTGTGCTCCCACATCACCGGGTACATGCTGCGCAGGGTGAAGCCGGGGATCGTGTTGATCTCGCTGATGAGGACCTCCAGGTCGTTGGACAGGAAAAAATCTACGCGGGCCATACCCTCGCAGCCGAGGACGCGACAGGCCGCTTCCGCCATCGTCCGCATCCGATCCGAGATGTCGACTGGGATGTCGGCCGGGACTTCCATCCGCGAGGCGTCGGCGTCGATGTACTTCGCATCGTACGTGTAAAACTCGGCCGTCAAGACGATCTCGCCGAGGACGGATGCTTTGGGGTGCTCGTTACCCAGCACGGCGCACTCGATCTCCCTGCCCGAGATCCCCTTCTCGATGAGGATCTTTCGGTCGTAGTCGAACGCGTAGGTGAGAGCATCGGCGTAATCCGCTTCCTGCTCTACCTTAGTGATGCCTACCGACGAGCCCGAGTTGGCCGGCTTTACAAAGAACGGCGCACCGAACTCGTTCACCAGTTCGTCGAAGGTGGGCGGATGCTCATCCGCTCGGTGAAGCACGCGGAACGGCGTGATGGGCAGACTGGCGTCGCGGAGGAGGCGTTTTGTCACCTCCTTGTCCATGCAGGCCGCGGAGGCCAGCACGTCGGCGCCGACGTACGGAATGCCGAGCGTGTGCAGGAATCCCTGAACCCTTCCGTCCTCGCCGTTTTGGCCGTGGAGCATGGGGAATGCCACGTCGAGGTTTAGGTGCCGTAGTTCCGTCGTCTCGTCGGATGTTGTGAGAATCGCGCCCGCGTCATTCATCGGCGAGAACAGGATTTCGGCTGATGATGATTCCTCTGCCTCTCCCAAAATGTGAGCCGGAGAATCCTCCACGTGCCACCGGCCTTTCCGGTCGATGTAGATCGGCGTGACGGTGTACCGCTCCGGGTCCAGCGCTCTAAACACGTTCCGCGCCGACTTGATCGACACCTCGTGCTCAGGGGAATGGCCGCCATAGATCAGGCCGACGTGGAGTTTATTCACAGCCATTGTGGCTCGAAGGTATGGGGTTGAGAAGGCTGAAAGATGCAGGTTGAAAGGTTGCAGGTTGAAGGTTAAGCAGCAAATTCAACGAATTCCGTCCTCGGTCCTCCGTCCTCGGTCCTCGGTCCTCCGTCCTCCGTCCTCGGTCCTCCGTCCTCGGTCCTCCGTCCTCGGTCCTCTTCCCACTGCCTCCTGCCCTCTGATTCCTGCCCTCCTTCCCCCTATCTCCCTTTCCTACAAACGAGGTCTCGGGTCTAGAAAAATATCATCGCCCAGCGAGTCGGCGGCCAAAACCTGTGTGAGAATCGCGCGGCCCGCACCCTGCTTGCGTGTCGCCACGTGCAGCGATCCGGCAGGCGTCGGTACGTACATGTAGTCCATCCATGCGTGGTGGCTCTCGCCGCCGTTTTCGAGGAGGAACGACCAGCTCACGAGCTTTCCGGTGGAATCGGCGCGGAGCCAGTACCGGTCGCCGGGTGGGAGGC
>JADFLK010000232.1 GCA_022564455.1 Bacteroidota bacterium | reverse complement strand
CTGGTGGCAGTCGCTGTTCCGTATGCGCTAGGCCCTCCTATCGGAGCGATGATTGGATTCTACGCCTCCCTGCAGCCGTCGGCGATGCCCGCGCCGGACGGAACAGCCGCGCCCGGCGTTACGCTCCTTATTCGCTTCTGACCTACCTCATTGGAGCCTCAATCGCATGCTGGAGGCGGGCGGGTGGCGTGGGCCGTCCCAAAGAACTCCCGCCGAATCCGACTTGGCGCAGGACTCTCGACACGGGTGCGCTGTTAGCTTGGAAAACTCTATCGATCTGTAAACGCCAGTGGCCTATTCGACCGTCATTGACCTCACTGCCGAAGGGCAGAAGGAAAACAGGAAAGAACAACCGATCTATTCGCCGTTCCCGGCGCCGGACCCTGAGCTTCCGAAGGCAACCGTAGAGGCGCTTCCTAGCAGCCTCCAGGACGGATTGAAAGCCATGGGCTGGCCTAGCCTCATGCCCGTGCAGGAGACGGCCATTCCGTACCTGCTGGATGGAAGGGATCTGATCGTTCAGTCGCGGACAGGTAGCGGAAAGACAGGGGCGTTTCTCCTTCCGCTGCTGGAGAGCCTCGATCCAAACGAGAAAGGGACGCAGGCCCTCGTTCTTTGCCCCACCCGCGAGCTGGCCAAGCAGATCCTCGGCGAGTTCGACCGGATGAACGGCAGCTTGCCGAAGGAGAAGCAACTCCGCACCATATCCGTCTACGGCGGTACGGCCTACGGCCCGCAACTCGACGCCTTCAAGGCGGGCGCACAACTCGTGGTGGGCACGCCGGGCCGCATCCTCGACCACCTCCAGCGCGGCGCCCTCAAGCTCGACATCCTCCGCACCCTCATCCTCGACGAGGCCGACGAGATGCTCTCAATGGGCTTCTACCCGGACATGCGGAAGCTCAAACGCTACCTGCCCAGCAAGCGCACGGGCTACATGTGGTCGGCCACGATGCCCTACGCCGTGCAGCGCGTCGGCCGCGAGTTCCTCAACGAACCGGGCTTCATCACGCTCTCCGGCGGCACCATCCACGTGGACATCATGGCTCACCGGGCCTACCTCGTGGATCCGATGGAGAAGGACCGGGTGCTGGTGAAGCTGATCGAGATGGAAAACCCGGAGTCGGCGATTGTATTTACGAATACGAAGCGGCAGGTGGAGTACCTCGCCACGTTCCTTTCGAACTACGGGATCGACGCGGCAGGGATTTCGTCTGATCTCACCCAGAAGGCCCGCGAAAAGGTGATGGGCCGCTTACGGAAAGGCGATCTGCGCATTCTCGTTGCCACCGACGTGGCTGCGCGCGGCATCGACGTCTTGGATCTGAGCCACGTCTTCCAGTACGACGTACCGCAGGATATGGAGTACTACATCCACCGCGCTGGGCGCACGGCTCGCGCGGGCAAGAGCGGGGTAGCCATTAGCTTTGTAACGGCTTCAGACAGAAAGGATCTGAAGGAAATCGAACGCAAATACGAGATCGACATGGAATGGAGAGATGTTCCGACGGACGAGGAGGCTTCCGCGCGCGTCGGCGAGCGGCTGATCAACCTGCTGGAGGATGAATACCGGGAGCTGACCAACCTGGAGCGCGAGCGCATCAAGCGGTTCGTGCCGGTTGTTAAGATGTTGGTGGAAGAAGGCGAGCCCGAGCTCCTCGCCATGCTTCTGGAAGAGGCCTACGAGGAGAGCCTCCACGAAGCGCCCGCCGGGCCACGGCCCAAACAGCCGAAGGCAGAAGAGCCGGCCAAAGCCCAATGAAGTGGGTCCTCACGCTGGTATGTGGGCTCGTGTGTGGCAATGCGTCCCTCGCCCAGCCCGTTGACTCTACCCGGTTTGATCCTGCAGGCCATTTCGTGGTCTACACCGGAGAGAGTGAGCGAACCGATCTGAGCGCCATCGTCTCGGCGATGGCTGATGCCGACCTGATCTTCCTCGGCGAGGAGCACAACGACCCGACGGGCCACGCGCTGGAGTTGATGCTGCTGGAGGCTGCGCACCGCCAATACGGCTCGTCCCGGGAGGTAATCCTTGGGATGGAGATGTTCGAGCGGGATGTGCAGCCGGTGTTGGACGAATACCTCGCCGGGTTCATTCGCGAGCAGGATTTTCTGAAGGCAAGCCGACCGTGGAGCAACTACGAGACGGATTACCGTCCGCTGATCGAGTATGCGAAGGAGCACGGGCTCGAGGTTGTCGCTACAAATACCCCGAGTCGGTATGTTGGCCTCGCCCGGCGGCGCGGTCTGGCCGCCCTCGACAGTCTTATGAGCTCATGGGCGTGGCTGCCGCACGCGATGCCGATGACGGGCGTTAGCGATCAGATCGCTCCTCCTTCACCTGCGTACGAAGCGCGGTTCAGGGCGGAGATGGAGGAAATGGGAGCCCACGGGCCGACGCCGGGGATGCCGAGTGCCGACGCCATGCTGGTTGCCCAGAACCTCCGAGATGCCACAATGGCTTTTGCAATTGGCTTTCCGTTTAGCGAGAAGCTTGTTCTCCACATAAACGGCTCGTTTCACAGCGCAGACGGGCTTGGTATCCCGGAGCATCGAGCACGTTTCAGCTCCGTGGAAACGATGCTCATCATCACCATGCTTCCGGTTGACGACATCCACGTCGCCGCCGAGCCCACCAACGACGACTTCATCATCCTGACGGACGAAGGGTTGATTTCGGAGTGACCGTTGGACGATTCGGATCGTTGCTCTTTGTCGTCGCTATCGGTTTCCTCTTAGGAGGCTGTTGAAATACGTCATCCTGCCTTCCCGCCATGCGGCGGGACTCTCGGCCGATCTCTTCGTTGCCCCGCAGTACTGCGGGGGCCTTGATCTCAACCGAGATGCGCTCGTCTCGGCGACAAGCCTGCCCCGCGCTCGCTGCGGGGAGCACGTAATTCAACAGCCTTCCAAACCGCACGGTAGCCTCATAGCTTTCCGAGCGCCTTTTTTACATAAACTTTTATCGTGCGCCAGCGTGATGATATATTCAGTCTTGGAAACTCGGTGGATGGTATCTCCTTGTTCAGAAAAGAACAGAGCTCTTCCCAGCCTTCGCCGTGAGAGAAATCCATTATTAAAAGATCTTGCGGTCGGTCTTCAAAGTAGAGCTGAACATCATGATAATAGGCAAAATACGTAGCCCTAAAAACGTCTTCGTCGTACTGAGAGATACCATAAAGCGTTTCGTGCATTTCATCTACGACAGGGGTTTTTCTCCATTCGTACTGAATGCGCCCTGTCGAAAAAAGCCACTTTACGCTTACAAGCCATTCGTCAATATCTCGTATTGTGCAGATGAACTTACTCCCAGGATATTTTTGGTCTAACTCTTTGTAGAGGAGAGGAATGGGATTGTCTGTAAATGCATCGTTCTCTTCCAAACATAGATGTCCGATGTTATTGAATACATTTACGGGAGTCTGTAATGTGCGGTAGCCCAGAATACGGAGGGCTGCCGCTAACGACGACGTCCCCGTACGCTGCAAGCCTATGCCGAAGATTTTCATTGATGTGACTGGCTACCAAGGTGACCACGCCGATCTATGGAACGTAGGAAATTATAGCGCACGTAGCCACACACGCCCTCTGAAATTCCTAAGAGCCTGTTGAAAAACTCCACCTACCTGCGGCGGCACGTCTCGGTAACAGAGCACGTAAGTCAAAAGACTCCTAATAGAGATCGCCTGAGCCCTCCTTTCCTCCTAATCCGCACATGGCCTGCCATACCAGACGGGTAATTTTTGTAGTTCTGCGCTTTCCTCTCGGACCACTCCTCCAATTTCATGACCACCCGCATTTCTTTTCTCCTTGTCGCTCTCGCGGTCGCTTTTGTGGGCTGCGGAAACGGCGAGGCCGGTTCTTCCGTCGACCTTGAAAACATCCAGGATCGGTCGAATTTTGACCAGGCGTCGTATTTCATCGGCTTTCAGATGGGCGACCAGATCTGGTCGCAGATGGACAGCATAGACGTCGCCGATCTCAACATGGCCATTCTGCTAGCAGGCGCACGCGAGGCCCTGCAGCGAGACTCGATGCGTCTAGCGCCGACCAACGTGCGCCGAGTAATGCGCGCGTTTGAAGATTCCCTTGGGCTCCGACGCCTGCGCAGGCAGGCCGTCGACGACACGAGCGCGCAGGCGTTCCTCGATGAGATCGCAACCAATACGGCCGCAACCGACTCGTTCTTCGCGTCGCTGGAAGGCATCGAGGGGCTTCAGACTACTGAGTCGGGCCTCCGCTACGTGGTTCTGCAGGAGGGTGAGGGCGAGCCGCCGGCAGAAGGCGACATCGCGCAGGTGAATATCTCTGCGTCGCTGATGGGCGGTGAAGAATTTCGTGCATTGAGTACCCCGCCCGACGAGCCCGCACCCCTCGTCGTTGGCACTTTCCTAGTAGAGGGTCTGAACGAAGCGCTGAAGGGCATGGCTCCCGGTGAGTCGCGGCGTCTGTTTATCCCCCCGAGTCTCGCGTTTGGCTTCGGAGGCTGGGGCGATCCGGCGCCGAGCGACTCCTCATACGCCGAGGTAGAGGATGACGACGACTTTAACGCTGTACCTGTGAAAATCGTTCACTACATTCCCCCAGCCCCTGCTATTGTCATTGA
>JADFLK010000231.1 GCA_022564455.1 Bacteroidota bacterium | reverse complement strand
AGAAGTGCGTTGTTAATCTGAACGCACTTGATTCACCTAACTACAAACAGCGTCGTAGCGTTATTCCCGGAATGGTTACATACGAATGGGTAGAGGACAAGCGCAAACGTTGGGGTGAAGATGATCCTCGTTGGTTTGGCCGCGTGTTGGGTTTGGTACCGAAGAGCAGCATCAACAACCTTTTCACAGATCATTTTTATGATTTGGCCCAAAAGCGCACGCTCCACTATCCGGAAGAGAAGTGTGGCGTTTCGATCGACGTAGCAACCGGCGGTGAGGAAGAGTGCCTGGCCGATGCCGATCCACTGGATGACCACGCCGGCCACCGCGCGGCGCTGCGTTTCGCCGCCGGAAAGCGTCTGCGAGAGGCGGTCGAGCGTGAGGTAGTCGAGGCCCACTTCCACGAGGTAGCGGAGGCGCTTCCGGATTTCCTCCAGCACGCGCCCGGCCACGGCTTCCTGGAACTCGCTGAGCCGCAGGTGATCGAACAGCCGCGCCGCATCCTTCGTGGTCAGTTCGGCGATCTCCCCGATGTGATACGCGTGTGTGCCGGTGGCATCCGGGCCGAGCGCATCTCCTTCTATTTTGACGTTGAGGGCGCCGGGCTTCAGGCGGTAGCCGTCGCAATCGGGGCAGTAGGTATACCCCCGGAAACGTGCCGCGTAAATGCGGAAGTGCATCTTGTACGCCTTCGACTCCAGAAACCGGAAGAGTCCACGGATCCCTTTGTAATCACCCGAGCCGTTCCAGACGATGTTCTGCTGGCCTTCCGGGAGCCTGGTGTATGGCTTATTGATGTCGATGCCTTCGCGTGCCGCCATCCGGATTAGGTCGCGCTGGTAGGTGCTCCACATTTCCGTCCGGAACGGAGCAATCGCGCCTTGGCGCAAGGACAGGTCAGGATTGGGCACCACGAGATCACGGTCGATACCGGGCACCCTGCCGAACCCCTGGCACGTCGGGCACGCGCCAAGAGGTGAGTTGAACGAGAAAAGTTGCGGCGTCGGCTCCTCGAATGTCATTCCGTCACGCTCAAATAGCGCCGAGAAATCGAAGCGCTTGAGCAGCCCCTCTTTTGGAGCCGTAATCACCACAGCTCGCTCACTGCCTTCGCGGAAAGCCTGCTCCACCGAATCGGCGATACGTAGCGTCACATCTTCGTCGTCCGGGCGAGTGGCGAGGCGATCAACCAGAACCAGAAGCCGTCCAATCGGCGTTCTGATGGTCTCAGGCGCGGTTTCGTTGAGGTCGAGTATTTCTGCCGCCTTGCCTTTCTCCGCCTGTTTTTCGGTTGGAAGGCTTACGAGCCGGTAGAACCCACGCGCCAACAGCGCTTTCAACTCCTCCCCTTTCTTGCGTCCTTTGTGGGAGGGAACCGGGAAGCAGAGGTAAAATCTCGTGCCGGCCTCCAGATCGTTCTGAAGTTGCTCGGCGACCGAGCGCGGCGAGTCCTTCGTTACCACCTTGCCTGAGATCGGCGAGATGGTTGTGCCGGCGCGCGCGAAGAGCAGGCGCAGGTAATCGTACAGTTCAGTCTGCGTGGCCACGGTCGAGCGTGGGTTACGCGACCCCGTTTGCTGCTCGATGGCGATGGCCGGGGCGAGGCCCGTGATCAGGTCCACGTCTGGTTTGTCCATTCGCTCCAGAAACTGCCGCGCATACGAACTCAGGCTCTCCACGTAGCGTCGCTGGCCTTCCGCATAAATCGTGTCGAAAACCAGGCTCGACTTCCCCGACCCCGACGGCCCTGTTACTACGATGAGCTTCTTCTTTGGGATCGTCAGATCAATGTTCTTGAGATTGTGCTGACGTGCGCCTTTTATAACCAGGTTGCGGCCGGTAAAGCGTTTTGCAGTCCGGCGGGAGGCAGTCGAACCACTCCTGATGGCTTGTTTGGTTGATTTCTTTGTCTTGGGCATGGAGGAGAGAGATCACCGGATCGCATGCAAACGCACGTCATCATGATAAGATGCCGCCGCGGGTCTGAATGCTTTGTACCGCTCATTAAGATGCGAACGGGCAATGTTGAAGCGTTTGTTACGTTCTGCCAAAGAGTTCCACACGCATTAGGAACTTTCTCCCGTTTGTGTTATCTACAAGGTGGTTTCAAACCTCTGCCCCTCGTGCGCTTCGTCTACCCTCTTCTCTTCGGAATCCTAGTGCTGACCGCTTCTACGGCGTCTGCACAGGAGGCTGCGGTGCGCGTACCAGCAGAGCAGATGCCGAGCGGGTATATGCTGGAAAGCGCGTATCCCAATCCGTTCAACCCAAGCGCAACTATCGGTTTTGCCGTCGTTCGGACGCAGGACGTGGAGTTGAGTCTCTACAATGCACTCGGTCGCAAGGTGCGAACACTTTTCTCTGGACAGGTTCAGGGCCAGACGCGCTTCGAGGCCCAGGTGAACGGCGAGGGCCTGCCAAGCGGCCTCTATCTTGTACGACTTGTAGGGGATAGCTTTTCGACCACCCGAAGGGTAACGTTGCTGAAATAGCCGGTTCGCCCAAACAGTTTTTGCGCCCCCGTTGGTTTCTCCGGCGGGGGCGCGCGATTTTAGGAGCCTGTCGTCCTCGCTAGCCCTCTTGGGGCCACACATCAAACCGCCCATCGTGGGCGTTCTTCCGGCCTATGGCCTTCCTGAATCCGCTCATTCTGCTCGGCCTCGCGGCGGCGGCGATCCCGCTTATCATCCACCTGTTCAACTTTCGCAAGCCGAAGCGGGTGGACTTCTCGTCGCTGGTGTTTTTGCGCGAGTTGGAGAAGCGCACCATGCGGCGGGTGCATCTCAAGCAGTGGCTCCTGCTGCTGCTGCGGACGCTGGCCATCATCTGCCTCGTGCTCGCCTTCGCAAGGCCCACGAAAACGAGTGTGTGGGAGGATGTTTTCGGCGAACGCTCACCAACCGCGATGGCAGTGGTCATCGACAACTCGCTCTCAATGACAATGCGCGATGTGCAGGGCGCGTACCTCGATCAGGCCAGGGCCCTTGCAGCGGCGCTGGTTGAGGGCGCCCAGCCCGGCGACGAGCTATTCCTCGTTCCAACCGCCAGAGAGCATGACGTGGGGCCGATGGATTTCGTGTCGCGTGAGGCCGTATTGGACGCTGTTGAGGAACTGGAGGCTCATGCCGGAGCCGAAACCGCGTCCTCAGCCGTATCGCGCGCAGCGAGTTTGCTGGAAGGCGCCGCCAACCCCGTGCGCGAGATATTTCTGATTAGCGACCTCCAGTCGGCCACGTTCGTCGACTCGACGCAGGCGGTGGTGCCCGATGACATCCAGATCACACTGATGCCACTCGGCGAAAGAGACCACACCAACACTGCGGTTGTGGATGTCGAGATCGTGAGCCGCATCATTGAAGCAGGCCAACCTGTTCAGCTTTCGGCAACCATTGGGCGATTCGGCAATGAGGCTGAGGGTTACGGAGCAAGCGTGTTTCTGGAAGGAGAACGCGTGGCGCAGACGGCGGCGGATCTGCCCGAACGCGCGACGGAAACCATTCCGTTCACATTCACACCCGCGCGGCGCGGATGGCTTCGCGGCGAAGTGCGTATTGAGCCCGACGAGGCGGAGTGGGACGATGTTCGCTACTTCGTGCTTCACGTGCCGGAGGCGCAGCGCGTGTTGGTGATTCGTGGGACAAACGCGCGTGCCGATCACGTTACGCTGGCACTCGAGATAGCCGCGGAACGTGGCACATTGGATATCACGCAGGCTGACGAAAGCAATCTGGCGGCGGCGGGTATTGACAATTTCGACGCCGTCGTGCTTGTTGGCCTGCGGGATTTGTCGAGCGGTGAAGTGGCTTTACTGGAGCGTTACGTCTCTGACGGCGGGGGGCTCTTACTTTTCCCTGGAGAAGAAACCGCTGCACTCAATGGGCTGATCGGTGCACTGGGCGGCGGACGGTTTGAGGGGCTCCTGGGTGAACTCGGCGGCCCTTCCTTGGGTGGTTTTGGCTTCGCCGATCTCGATCACCCCTTGTTCGAGGGCATCTTCGACGACGCCTCCGGCCGGCCGCAACTCGAAAGTCCCGAAGTGTCGCAAGCCGCTCGCTACATCGCCGGCGGCATCGACGAGAGTACGCTCATTCGTCTGGCAGGAGGCACGCCGTTCCTCCAGGAAGTTCGCCACGGGCAGGGATCTGCGCTGGTCTACACCGTCGCGCCCGATCCTCGCTGGAGCGACTTTTCAATGCGCGGGTTGTTCGTCCCGCTGCTGTACCGCTCCGTTGTGTATCTGGCCGCCGCCGAGCCGGCCGGTGCCGGATCGCTCACGGTGGGCGAGGCGGGCGTTCTCCGCATCGAAGGCGTAACCGATGCCGCGCCGCTGCGGTTGGTCGGACAGGAAGGGGAGGAGTGGACGCCTGCCCAGCGCACGGTGCCCGGCGGCGTGCTGCTGGACGTGGACGAGAGCATCTCAACCCCCGGCGTCTACGACGTGATGCAGGGCGAGACATTGCTCCGCCGCGTGGCCGTCAACCTGAATCCACGCGAATCGGATCTGGCCACGTTGGATGCTTCGGATGCCGCCGATCTGCTGGAAGAAGCGACTGGTCGAACAGTTCGCGTACTGAACGCGGCAGGTGGCGCCGGATTGGCTGCGGCACAAAGGCTCCGAA
>JADFLK010000230.1 GCA_022564455.1 Bacteroidota bacterium | reverse complement strand
ATCGAACCCATTCTAAAGAAATCTTCAACCTTCCAACCTGCAACCTTTAAATATTCTACCCTTCCATAAGCAGGCTCACTTCCCCATCAACGCCCAACCGAACTCCAGCGCAGGGCGCACGCTCTCGGCAAAGTCTGCGACCTGTTGCGTGAAGGCCGGTTTTTGCACGTCGGTCTCTTTGCAGTCCTGCGAAATGATGAAGCCCTTCCACTTGAGGTACTCGGCGGCGGGCGAATCGGCGTGATCCTCGAAGCCGCGCGGCAAGCGCTTGAGCGAATCATGTGTAGTGAGTTTCATACCGGCCTTTTCCGCATCCCGTACGATTCCCAAGAACGTCTCCGGTGTGTTGGCCATGCTCTCGCGGATGCGCTCCAGCAGCGCTTTCTCCGGATTCCAGAACCCCGCAACGAGGAAGCATCTCTTAGGCTCAATATGAATGTAGATGCCGCCCGGATCGTCTTTCCTGCCCGACGGCGAGAGCACCGCGGCCACGTGCGTCTTGTACGGGTCCTTGTTCTTGGAGAACCGGATGTCGCGGTAGATGCGGAACACCGAGCCCTTCGGGTCGCCGTTTAGGGGGAGACCGCGCCGTTGTACTTCGTGGGCTACATCGGCCACGAGGCACTTGAGCGGCCACATCACCTCGTCGTCGAACGTGGACTTGCGCGCCTTGAACCACGTGCGGTCGTTGTTCTTTTTGAGGTCGGCCAGAAACTTCAGGGCCTCCTTGCGAAAGCCGGGGAAGGGGGGAAGGGGGTCCGTGGGCATACTCATGTAGTTGGTTTTGTTCACGAAGGTACGTGCCAGCCATTCTGCCACGCCACATACGCCATAAACCCGGGCCCGAGCCGCAGAGCTTCTTCATCCACCATGAATCAAGGAGTGCGCATCCTGCTCAAGTAGATATGGGCTCTACCGCTCCGGCCGAATGCGCACCAGTCTACCGGTGGCGCTCATCGTGCCCGCTGTGAGCCGGTAGAGGTACACACCGGAAGGCAAGGAGTTGCCAGCATCGTCTCGGGCGTCCCAAATCAATTCGTCAGGCCCTGCTGGGCGGAGGCCGCGCTCTACCAGTGCCAGACGACGGCCCGTCGTATCAAATACTTCGAGAGTGACCTCGGCAGGCTCCAGGAGACGATATGGAAGGAGCACGCGCTCGGGGAAGGGATTCGGGTACGCTGCGCCTATCCAGAGGGTCGGCGTCGAGGGTTCGGTCGGCTCGGATGCTAGAGGCACCTTGCCGAAGCGCCAGATCTGCTCTGCGGCGCCGAACGCGAGCGAGTCGCCGAAGAACGCGAATCGATTAACCGTTTGGCCGAGCTCGCCAATGGCGGTCCACGACAGCCCGCCGTCCGTCGTCACATGCGCGGTCCCGCGGCCTCCGTACCACCCGGTCTGTTCCGAGACAAAACCCACGCCCTGCATTGAGCGCGTGGGGGTGGCAACGCGCTGCCAGGTCTGGCCGCCGTCCGTCGTCTTAATCACGGAACCCTCGCCCGCGCCTCCGTTGGTCTCGACGGAAACATACCCGACAAGCGGCGTCGGGAAGTGCAGCTTCCAGCCCCATTCGCCGCTGCCGGTACTCAGGAATCGCTCGGTCCAGGTCGCACCACCGTCGTCCGTGCCCAGGATGATGACCTTACCCGACCGCTGGCCCGTCAGGAAGCCGTGCTGTCGGTCCCGAAAGTATACATCAACGAAGAAGTCGGCCTGTGCGGAGAGATCGAGCGAAGTCCAGCTCACGCCTGAGTCGAGCGTCCGGAGGAAGTGCGCCCCACCGATGATCGCGCCGGCGGCATAGACCGCCTCGCTATCGAGCGCGTAGATTCCGCAAATTCCCTGCGGCAGGGGCCCCGATATCCGAGGTGTTGCCGCCATGATCGTCTCACCGCCGTCGGTTGTTTCGTAAAGAACGTCACCGCCGTCAAGCAAGCCGACCCAACCGTGATTTTCGTCTACAAAAGCCAGACTTCGGAAGTAACGAAACTGAGGGTCGCTATAGCGCAGTTCCCACGAATCGCCGCCGTCGGTTGTTCTGAAAATCTCGCCGCTACCATTCGTAATGAATAAAACCTGCGGCGAGACAGCCTCAAGATCCTCGAACCGGTAACCGTGGGTCGGGGAGTTGGGGAGGAGCTCCCACGTTGGCGGCGTCTGTGAGCCGACGGCGAAAGGCAGGAGCGCAAGGAGCAGGGCGTAGATAACCTGCATGGCAATCAGAGGTTAGGACTCTTATGATATACGCCAAACGCCCAATATGTGCAAAGTCAATTCGAGTGCCCTTTGCCGTGCTGCCACACGAGAAACGCCATAAACCCCGGCCCGAGGCGGAGCGCCTCCTCGTCTACTGTGAAGTGCGGCGTGTGCAAGCCGTGGGTGATGCCCTTGGCCTCGTTGCCTACACCGAGCACGTAGAATGCGCCCGGAAGCCGCTGGGTGTACCACGCGAAGTCCTCGCTGGCGTACCACTGCGGCAGGTCGACCACGCGCTCCTCGCCGACGTACTCAACGGCTGCCGAGCGCACGAATTCGGCGGTGGCGGGGTCGTTGGACAGGGCGGGATAGCCGACCCGTATCTCGACCTCACACGTCGCCCCGAAAGCGGCGGCGGTCTGCTCGCACGTACGCCGGATGAGGTCGTGCGCAGCGAAACGCCAGGTTTCGTCCATAGCCCGGAATGTGCCGATGAGCTGTACCTCGTCCGGGATGATGTTCGTGGCGCCCTCAGCGATGATCTTGCCGAAAGACAAGATGCCTGGCTGATCGGCCGGGCGATTTCGTGAGATCACCGCCTGCAGCGCCGTCAGGATGTGGGCCTGAACCAGCACCGGATCAACGAGCAGGTGGGGCGTCGCGGCGTGGCCGCCTTTGCCGCGGATGGTCAGGTAGATCTCATCGCCGGATGCCATGAAGGGGCCGCTCCGGACGCCGAGCGTTCCCACGGGCATATCCGGGAAAACGTGCTGGCCAAGAATACGCTCGGGAGCCGTCTGCCCATTCATTGTCTCCAGAACGCCCTCCTCAATCATCACCTTGGCGCCGCCGGGCAACTTCTCCTCGCTGGGCTGGAAGATCAGCCGGATGCTGCCGGATAGCTCCTCCTTGATTTCGGAGAGGATCATCGCCGCACCGAGCAGCGAGGCCGTGTGGGCGTCGTGGCCGCAGGCGTGCATCTTGCCGGGGTTCTCCGAGGCGAAATCGAAATCGTTGGCCTCCTGGATGGGCAGCGCATCGATGTCGGCGCGGAGGGCGAGCGTGGGACCGGGCTTTCCGCCTTCAATCATTCCCACAACACCTGTCTTCGCCACGCCGGTGATGGGTTCGATCCCCAATTTGCGCAGCGTCTCAACGATCAGCGCAGCCGTCTCGTGCTCCTCAAACGCCAGCTCCGGCCGCCGGTGGATCGCCCTGCGCAGACGCACGACCTCCGGGAAGATGTCGTCGGCGAGGGATCGGATGCGGTTGATCATGGAAAATAATAGGGGCGATTCATGAATCGCCCCTACGATACGCACTACGCACTACCGCAATTCGCTACTGCTTCAAAACAGCCGCCGCCGCTTGTTGAGATACGCCACGAGCGCCTCGTCGTAAGGCTGCGACGTGTCCAACTCTACAAAGTCCACAGCCATTTCGCGGCATCGCAGGCGGAAGGTCTCTGCAAAGGCCCCGACGGCCTCGGTGTACGATTCGCGCAACTGCGCGGGCTGGAGGGCAACTTCCTCGCCGGTCTCCATGTCGCGGAAAACCATGGGGACGTCCGGGAACTGGAAGCGGCGCTCGGTGGCAGCGTCCAACACATGGAAGATGATGACCTCGTGGCCCCGGTACCGCAGGTGCTGGAGGGCTTTGAGGAGCTCGTCGTGGGCGGCCACGTTTTCGAAGAGGTCCGTAACAACAACGACCAGCGCGCGGCGGTGGATGCGCTCGGCCACTTCGTGGAGCGCGGCTGCGGCCGCGGTCGCGCTTTCTTTTGAGGGCTCCCTGTTGGCGATCTCATCAAGCACGGCCAGGAGGCCTCGCAGGTGTCCGCGCGTGCTCTTCGGCGAGCGGAGGGTATGCACCTTCTCGTCAAATGCGATCAGCCCCGTGGCATCCCGCTGGCGGACCATCAGATAGTGCAACGCAGCGGAAAGCGTAGCGCCGTAGTGCAGTTTGGTTACGGGCGCCTCGCCCTGGTACCGCATCGATTCGCTGGTATCGAGCACGATGTAATGCCGGAGATTCGTCTCCTCCTCGTACTGCTTCACGTAATAGCGGTCGCTCTTGGCGTACACCTTCCAGTCCACGTGGCGCAGCTCGTCGCCCGAGTTGTACGGCCGGTGCTCGGCGAACTCCACCGAGAACCCGTGGTAGGGGCTCTTGTGCATCCCCGTAATGAATCCCTCCACGATCAGCCGCGCGCGCAACTCCATCGAGTCGAGGCGCGAGAGCACCTCGGGCGTGAGGAGTTGGGGGGAAGGGGCGGTTTGGGGCACGGAGGCTATTGGGGTTAGGCGTGCAAGCTAAACGCAGAAGCTTGCGGATTTCGGATTTCGGATATGGGATATCGGATAGTGGATTTCGGATTTCGGATTTCGGATATCGGAATTTTAGATTTGGATCTTCGTAATTGGAGCTTGGAATTTGGAATTTCGGATTT
>JADFLK010000229.1 GCA_022564455.1 Bacteroidota bacterium | reverse complement strand
TGGTACTCGCCCGTGCAATCGCCGACGGCGTAGATGTGGCGGCGCGACGTGCGGCACTTCTCGTTGACGGTTATGCCGCGTTTGGTGAACGCCACGCCCGCTTCCTCAAGTCCGAGGCCTTCTACGTTGGCGCGTCGCCCTGTCGCGAGGAGCAGAGCGTCTGCGTACAGCACATCACCAGACGCCAAATGTACAGCAATGCTCTCGTTGCCCTTTTCAACCCTGTTCACGCTGGCGCCGAGTACAAACCCGACTCCCTCTGCTTCGAGCACTTCTTTCAACATCCCCGCATGATCAGCGTCGTCTTTGGCGAGGATGCGGCCGAGTATGTCCACGACCGTCACCTCCGTGCCGAGACGAGCGAACGCCTGAGCCATCTCGATACCGATGGGGCCTCCTCCGATAATCACCAGTCGCTTCGGTTGCTCCTTTAACTCGAACAGCGTTTCGTTTGTGAGAAACGGGACGTTGTCCAGTCCGGGAATGGGTGGAACGAAGGCACGAGCTCCTGTAGCAAGTACAAACAGGCGGCTGGTGACTCGACGGGTATTTTCCGCCGTTTCGATCTCCACGGTGTGTGGGTTAGTAAACCGCGCCGATCCTTCCACGACTTCGATACCAAAACCCTCGTAGATAGAAGGGTCGTCAGCGTCTTCGTAGATTTCTTCGCGGATGCGGTGTACGCGCTCCATGACCGTCCTGAAGTCAACAGAGACCTTTTCCACGTTGATTCCGAACAGCCCCGCCGTACGAACCGTCTGGGCGATCTCTGCACTGTGCAGAAGCGATTTCGAGGGAATACAACCCGTCCATGTGCAGTCGCCGCCGAGTTTATGGCGCTCAATCAGCATCGTCTTGACGCCTGCGTTCGCCGCGATGCCGGCCGATACGAGCCCTCCGGCGCCGCCGCCGATCACAATTAAGTCGAAATCATACGAGGCCATGGAACGTAGTGTAGAATGCGTGTCGCATAGTGCGTGTTGCGTATTTCGTGTCGAGCGAGTCGCTTTGACCGAACTTCCATTAGTTGGCTGACGTGTGCATCACGAAACCAAGCCGTCTGACGTTTGAAGAGAACGGTTTTGTTCGATTGCGCTTCACACGCCTTGGCGCAGGCCAGCCGGCTCCGCCGCTTACCACTGAATACGCAATGCACACTACGTAATACAACCCGTGCTTCTTTTCTACTGCACCTTCGAGAAATCGCTCAAGCGTCTGGCAAAGGAGGGCCTTCTCAGCGAAGGCGAACCGTTCGTTCTTCATCGGACGCTGGAAGAGGCGGAGGTAACGTGTCGAGCCCCCGACGGCCGCCGCGGACACATACTCGTTCTCGATCCGTCGCGGATTGGTTATGCGCGGGTTCACCCCCCAACGGCCCATCACATTGCACCGCACGCCATCCTGAACCTGAAACCCTACCGGCCTCCGCTTGCGATTGAGGCGGCCGGTGGTTACGTGGTCAGGCGTTCTGCAAAGGGCAACCTGAAGGTGCTCACCATCTTCCGGCGGGGTGTGTGGGATTTGCCGAAGGGCAAGCTCGACCCCGGCGAGACACCGGAGAAAGGCGCCATTCGTGAGGTGAGCGAAGAGGTGGGCATCAAAAAGAAATCGATCACGCTCCTGCAGCCGCTGGGCGTTTCCCTCCACGGATACATTCTGCCTCGGAAAATGCGTTTCGCCGTCAAGACAACGCATTGGTACGCGATGGAGACGACGCAGACCGAGTTCACGCCGCAGAAAAAGGAAGGCATCGAGGCCGTAGGGTGGATGTCGTGGAAGAAGGCCCAAAAGCGACTCGGCTACGACAGCCTCCGCCTGCACATGGCGGCTATCGATCCGGACGCGCTCGGGCTTGCGCCGATTGAGACTTCGTAAAGGCAAGGTCGCCCGCAGGCCTGTATCTTCGCGCTCCTTTTCTCTAGCGGCCTACTACAAACAGGCTCTAACCCACACCATCTCATGCGCTCACTTCTCCTGCTTACCCTTTCGCTTCTCCTTTTCGCCGGTTGTGGAAACGAGGAGGCCGACCCCGCTCCCGAGCCTTCGTCGGACGAGCTCGTTGCCGATGCCGCGCCTACGTTTTGTGATGACGAGAGCGAACTGATTATTGTAGAGGAACAGCTTGGCGACGGCGTTGAGGCTGTGCGCGAAAACGTGGTGATGGTGAACTACGAAGGCCGTTTTGAGGACGGCGAGGTGTTCGATTCCGGCGAGAGTGTCCAGTTTTCGCTGGATCAGGTAGTTCCTGGCTTTCGTGAGGGCATAGTGGGGATGAAGATCGGTGGACGCCGCGAACTCACCATCCCGCCGACGATGGGCTATGGCCCGGATGGCCAGCGCAATCCTGATGGCTCGGTGGCCATTCCTCCTTGCGCCACCCTGATCTTCGATGTCGAGCTGCTGGATATTGAACACTAACAGCGCCACCCGATCAATTGAGCACGACTGTTTGCACATGCGCACGCTTGTGGTTCTCGCTCTTTTTTTCGCCCTTGCAGGGTGCGACAGCAATCAGTCATGCTCGGGCGGAGCGCTCCAGACAACCGATCTTCTCATCGGTACGGGAGCAGAGGCCATGCTCGGGAATAGCGTCATTGTGGATTATGAGGGCCAGCTCGAGAACGGCTCGGTGTTCGACGATGGGTTGGATGCCGAGTTTGATCTGTCACGGGTCATTCCCGGCTTTCGCGACGGCATCGTTGGAATGCAGGTTGGCGGACGGCGCGAGATCGTCATCCCACCCGATCTGGCCTACGGCGAGGCGGGGATACAGGGCGTCATACCGTCCTGTGAAACGCTCACGTTCGATGTGACGTTGCTGGACGTGCAGTAATCCCGAGACATCACTCGTCGGCCGCAGGTTTTCTCCGTTTCGCTTTCGTCTCGCCTCGGCGCCTTTTGAAATCGAGGCGTTTTCGTTTGGAGGCCGCAGACGGCTTCGAGGCAATCCTCTTCTTCTTTGGTTTGTTGAGAGCCTCCAACCGTTTCCGAAGCTCCTCCAACGCCAACTGCTTGTTGCGGTACTGGCTCCGTGAGGCCCGGCTCGTCACCACAACCCCGGACGGCGTGTGCGTCAGCCGAACGCCGCTTTCCACCTTGTTAGCGTGTTGCCCTCCCGGCCCGCCGGAGCGAAACGTCTCTACCTCGCACTCGGCCAAAAGTGCGTCGTCGGATTCCGGAATGACGATAGGAGGCACAGCTAATCCGCCATTACCGCAATGCGGACGCGGCGGTTCTGCTCGCGGCCTTCGGCGGTGTCGTTCGTGGCCATCGGATGGTACTGCGAAAGCCCAACGACCTCCATGTTGCCGCCGTCGAACTCGTGCGTCCACTGCAAGTGCCGAGCTACCATCGCAGCGCGAGCGGCGGACAACTCCCAATTGCTCGGATACTGCACTTGCAGGTTCTCGCCGATAGGGTTGGTGTCCGTGTAGCCTTCGACGCGAATGGTTTGGCCGGAAAACTCGGAATGAAGGCGAGCGGCCACCTCCACCAGACCAGCGATTCCCTCCGGTGTGAGCAGGGCGCTCCCGCTTTCAAAAAAGATGTCGGTAGGAAGTATCGCCACGGTTTCGCCGCGTTCGCCGGAGCGCCCGCTTTGCAGGCTGAGCGCCCTCTCCAACTCCGCCACATGAGCCTGACTGGCCTGGTACTCCGAGCGCGTAAGCTCCAACAGTTCAATGGCCGAACTCAAGTCGGTTTGCAGTGATTCGTTTTCTATACGGAGGCGGTCGAGTTCGCTCTGCTGCTCGGCGAGGCCCCGGTTGGACGCGCAGCCGGAGGTAGCAAGAAAAACGGCGAGAAAGACAGCGGAAAGTGAGAGGACGACGAAGCGGTTCATAGCGGCGAGGCAGTTGAGAGTCGAGAAAGCCAGAGGGTGTTCGAAAGCTAATGGTGGTTGCCTCTCTTGCAACGAAATGCCAGTAGTTCAGGCAAATTAGTCCAGCCGCCCATCAGCTTCAGACCGGATTCTCCTGCGGCCTACCACGATCCTCTAAGCCTGACAGATTCCCAGGAATCGACGCTCGCGATTGCCCTCTTCACGTCAGGCCAGCACTTCTTCGAAGCCGATGTCCCTGGCAGCGAGCACGAACACGGTGGTAGACATCCCGTCTGTTCGTGCTCGAAGCTGCTCGTAATAGGAAGCAAACTCAGCGGATTCTGAAGGAGTGGCCATTCCGAGGAAAATGAGATCGACGCCTGCCGATGACGACCGAAGAATCTCGTAGAATGATCGGCCCTTGTCGCTCTCATCCATAAGCCTTCCCGTACATGCCCCAGATAGCCCGGAGGCTTCGCCGCTGGAGCCACACATAGAGGCCAATGACTATCGTAGCAGCCACGATAGTGTCCGCTACATTAATCAGCAGCAAGATGGCCACGCACGCAATCGCACCCAACAACAAGAAAACCTGGTGCACGGAGAATGTGGGCCGGAAGGATGGACTGTCGAGGGAGAAAAGGCATGGACAGGTTCGTCCGCGTCCGCATCTTCGGAGGCCGTTCGTATCCCGACTCGACTTCGTGCCGACAAGAGCACAGACCGGTCTATCCCCGCCAGCCGGATGTGTGGCAGCGTACAACTCCCGAATCCGCTGCTGGACCGTATCTGGAGCCTTCCTGTAGCGACTGTGCCAGATACCCCACGT
>JADFLK010000228.1 GCA_022564455.1 Bacteroidota bacterium | reverse complement strand
CGACGATGGCGGCGCAATTTGCCGACCCGGGAGTTTCGCGCCTCTACCTGGCTCTCCTTGACCAACTGAATGCCAGGCCCAGCTTCGGCCGCACGTCCCATTTGTTCGATGCCGAGACATTGCCCGAGCCGGACCCGGCTGCGCTCGCCCTCATCCCGCCCAAACGTCAGCGCTACCTCGCCGAGATCGCCGACACGTGCCGGACCTACCGCGCGTGGACTGAGGAGCAGGCCGTGTTTGCGCGGAAGTGGGGAGAGGCGATGGGGGTAAAGCAACAGATTGCCGACTGGAATCCGGAGGACGCCGAGCAGTTGGCCGAGCGCCTCGGCCAGATGGCCGAGCACTGGTGGAGCAAGCTCGATCCGCGCTGCCGGACGATCCTCAATAACTGGGACGCCATCGCTGTGCGCTACCGCGCCGAGGAGTTCGTGTACGAAGTCCGCGGCCGTGAAATCCGCCAACCGCTGTACCACGAAACGCTATCGCACACGAAGGTGCCCCGCGTAGCGCTTCCCCGCACCGAAGCCCCCGGCGAGCGTCTCCGTTTTGCGCTCACCGAAAACCTGCCCGGCTACTTCCCCTTCACGGCGGGCGTCTTCCCGCTCAAACGCCAGGGCGAGGACCCCACGCGGATGTTCGCGGGCGAGGGCACGCCGGAGCGCACCAACAAACGCTTCCACCTCGTCAGCCTCGGGATGCCCGCCAAGCGGCTTTCCACGGCGTTCGACTCCGTCACCCTCTACGGCCGCGACCCCCACGAGCGGCCGGATATCTACGGCAAGGTTGGCACATCGGGCGTATCCATTTGTTCGCTGGATGACATGAAGAAGCTCTACTCGGGCTTCGATCTGTGCGACCCCAAGACGAGCGTCTCGATGACGATCAACGGCCCCGCGCCGATGATCCTGGCCATGTTCATGAACACGGCCATCGACCAGCAGGTGGAGGCCTTCCTGCAGCGAGAAAACCGGTGGGAAGACGCTGAAAAGACGATTTTAGACAACCTCGGCGAGGATCGGCCAATCTATGTGCCGTACGAGGATGACGGCCTCCCCGAAGGCCACGACGGCGCCGGGCTTGGCCTCCTCGGCTGCACCGGACGTGATCTCGTGAGCTGGGGCGTGCTCACAGACGACGAGTACACGGAGATCCGCAGCCACGCTCTGAAATCAGTACGCGGCACCGTTCAGGCAGACATCCTCAAAGAAGACCAGGCGCAGAACACGTGCATCTTCTCCACCGAGTTCGCCCTCCGCGTGATGGGCGACATCCAGCAGACGTTCATCGACGAGGGTGTCCGCAACTTCTACTCGGTTTCGATCTCGGGCTACCACATCGCCGAAGCCGGCGCGAACCCCATCTCGCAGTTGGCCTTCACGCTCTCGAACGGCTTCACGTACGTCGAGTACTACCGTGCGCGCGGCATGGACGTGGCGGAGTTTGCGCCGAACCTCTCGTTCTTCTTCTCGAATGGGATGGACGCTGAGTACAGCGTGCTCGGGCGTGTGGCCCGGCGCATCTGGAGCGTGGCGATGCGCGAACTCTACGGCGCCGACGAGCGCTCGCAGAAGCTGAAGTATCACATCCAGACCTCGGGGCGCAGCCTCCACGCGCAGGAGATCCAGTTCAATGACATCCGCACTACGCTGCAGGCGCTGATGGCGATCTACGACAACTGCAACTCCCTCCACACCAACGCCTACGACGAGGCCATCACCACGCCGACGGAAGAGAGCGTCCGCCGCGCGATGGCCATCCAGCTCATCATCAACCGGGAACTGGGGCTGGCGAAGAACGAAAATCCACAGCAGGGCGCATTCATCATTGACGAGCTAACCGATCTGGTGGAGGAGGCCGTGTTGCTGGAGTTCGAGAAAATCTCGGATCGTGGCGGTGTACTCGGTGCGATGGAGACCATGTACCAGCGCGGGCAGATCCAGCAGGAGAGCCTCTACTACGAGCACAAGAAGCACTCGGGCGACCTGCCCCTCATCGGTGTCAACACATTCCTGCGCGAGGGCGAGGTGGTGAACGCCACTCTCGAACTCATGCGCGGCACCGAGGAGGAAAAGCAGCGACAGCTAGAAAGTGTGCGCCGCTTCCATCGACTCCATGAGAAAGAATCTCCGGATGCCTTACAGCGCCTCCAACAGGCGGCACGCGACCGCAAAAACCTCTTCGCCGAACTCCTCCAAACCGTCCAAACCTGCTCGCTCGGGCAGATCACCGAGGCGCTGTTTGAGGTTGGAGGACAATACAGAAGAAACATGTAGACCGAAAACCCCGTCCCGTACGCTTGCGGGATTGTTGGGTTAGGAGGGCAGCACCGGCAGAATATGTAAGTCTGGAAACCCCGCACGTGATGTGGGGTGGAAGGGCTGCACAGGCGACAAACGTAGTGCCCCAACGCAACGCTTTACGAGCCATGGCAGAGACCGTAACACTACCGCACGAAATCGCAGACGCCAGAACAGTGTCGCACGTGGTACTTCCAAACCGGACGTACGACGACTTCGCGGCGCTTCCTGAAGGCACCCTCGCCCAACTCATTGACGGAGACATCATCGTGTCGCCTGCTCCAAATGTCAAGCATCAACTAGTCGTTAGTCGCCTTTCGACGCTCTTCGCGAACTTCGTCGATGAGCGACGTCTCGGTGTCGTTTTTGGGAGTCCGCTGGACGTACGGCTGACCCTGAACCGAGTGTTCCAGCCAGATATCGTGTTTGTGGCCCGAGAGCGGCTAGGTATTCTTGGTGAGCAAGAGGTAGAGGGGGCGCCTGATCTTGTTGTAGAAGTGCTCTCACGATCAACGGGTACGTACGACCTTACGAAGAAGCGATCTGCCTACGAGGAGGCGGGGGTGGCGGAATACTGGATCGTAGATCCCGAAAGTGAAACCGTTGAAATACTCGAGTTGGAAGAAGGAGTATACCGAACAGCGGTACGCTCGAAAAGCGGTGGGCACATCTCCTCGGGTTTGCTGGAGGGCTTTGAGGTTGATACGGCAACTCTTTTTGAAGAACCCGGCAGGCATCGTTCGTAAGCATAAACCTGCCGCGTCATGAACCTCACAACATCTCCGGCCGCTTCCTCGGCGATCTGATAGGCACGATGGAACGCTAGTTCACCGGCCCACCAGATCCAGACAACGTCTCCGATTCGGAGTTGGTCATTGATCCCGTGGCAAAGGGCAAGTTCCACTTGTTCGCGTATACGTGGCCGTTCAAGGATAAGGAGCACAAAGGATTTCTTCTCATCGGGAGCGGCAATGCAAATGGAGTTGCTAGGCCGCTTGGGTCGACTCCTTCCACATGAGCGGGAAGATCATGGCCTACAAACGCAAATAGATTGGACGTGCCTTGATGTGAGACGCCACTCAACCTACACTGAGATCGCCTAACCGGACGATTCAAGTGCCATTTGCAACGCAGGCAGATTTCGGAACCGCAGTGAGTCAATAGTCTGGCTTGAAGGACAATGCTCACGAAGTGCATACCCTTTGCCAGGGAGGAGCGCACTCCCTTCCGGTCCTCCCTTCCTATCACCCCATGGCCTCCGAACGCCGCAAATCTGACGCCTACGTGGAGGCGATGGTGCGAGAAGCTGTCTCGCACGTCGAAGCCTGCATCAAAATACCTCTTGAGGATCTGGGTTACAGTGGTCCCCACACCCGCCTCGAACTGACCGACGGCCAGCACGACTTCCTCGCGGGGTACATCTACGGGGCGCTGGAACGGCTGCTGGAGATCGGCGAACTCGATACGGACGAGGACGTGGAGCTTGCAGCCAATCGCCTCTACGGCCGACTTCTTGGGCCGTTCGATACGGAGGACCTCCGGTCGTGGCACATGTGGGTGGTCCGCGAGGGCATCAAGCAGGTGCAGCGGCCCCACGCGATGCTCGGCTACTGCGCCGGGCGCGGCGACATCGTCGAAAGGCTCCGCGCCGACAACTTCAAAACGGCCCTCGGCCCGGCCCTGGCCAACCTCTCGGGCGGCGGCGGCGGCGACGGCTATGGTGGTCCGCTGCCCTCCGGCGACGGCGGTCTCTAATCCGGCAGAGGGTTTCCTCTCGCTCGTGCGTCGGTGGGTCAACCCGTGCGGATCAACCGCGAGCCTCGCGGCGTTGCGAGACCCTCACGCTTGCCCAGCGCCTTGCCCGCCACTTCGCCTTCAGTTTTTAACCCCGCTGTGTTGCGGCAGGAGGGGACCGTCTGGCTCGACACCGCGCGGCGCGACGTGGATTCGGGGAGCAACATGGGCCTCCTCTTTACTGAACCGCTCAGGCTGTTGGCGGCACGTACGGCGTCCGAGGTAGCGCCTTTGCTGGAGAATCTGGAAGAAGAAACTGCGCGCGGAAACTGGGTGGCCGGGTTTCTGGCGTACGAAGCCGGATACGTTCTGGAGCCGTCTGTTTTCGCGTCTCCGGCAGATGGATTGCTGGGTTGGTTCGGGGTGTACCCTGAGCCTGTTCGCGTGAGTTTGGAGGATGCAGACACGTTGCTCTCAGATGGCAAAAAGAGCCGGATAACGAACGCTACGTTCGATATCGGCCCGGACGACTACGCCGAGCGGATAGGCCGCATCCGGGCGCGCATAGCCGAAGGCGATGTCTACCAGATCAACTTCACCGCGTCGTTCCGTTTTCGGTTGGAGGGCGACGCAGCCGGGCTGTACGCGGCTG
>JADFLK010000227.1 GCA_022564455.1 Bacteroidota bacterium | reverse complement strand
CAACATGGCCTCTCTGAGGTGTTGGTGGGACGTGACATATAGCGCCCGAAAGTCTGCAAAGCCCACCGTCCACTCGCATCGTAGCTCCGGCCTCAAGAGCGCAAAAGAGGGCCGGAATCCTTACTCCAGTCCTTACCAACGCTGTCTGCACGAGCCACAACTGGTACAATAGTACACTTAGCAGTAGACAGGTTAGAACCCAGTCCCGGGCACACCAAGCCTCCTGATCGTTTTGATCGGGCGGCTTTTTTGTTGGAGAACGCCTTCTTTTACGTCGTTCCATTGGCACACACGAGCCCTTTCCACGATTCCGTGCAACGCCGCTGCCGCCTCGGACAGCGCCTGGCGGTTTTTATTGTTGTTTATTATGGGCATGACCATTCTTCCTCAGCATAGAATGCGTTCCTCCCCACCGTAGAATGTTCGCGCCATGAAAAACCACCTGACTTGCGGTGTCGTTTCAGCAGTAACTGGCATCCTCTGGTTGCTCCCTTTTTGCACCGAGGCCCAACCAGTTCGTGATTTCGACTCGTTCTATGTATCACTCAGGTTCGGGGCAAACGCATATGGCGGCGAGCTGGATGGTACAGGAACGAACGCGAATGGCGTACGGAGCGAGTATGGCTGGCTCTTTAGCGACCTCGGTCTTGGACTCGGGACTGAGGCCGGTTACAGGTTTTCGCAACAATGGAGCGCAGGCATCGGCCTACACGTTGGCGCCTACCCAAACCTCGACCGAAGCGATACCGGCAACCCACATACTGGAATCATTGGACAGTTGAATGGTGGCCGCATGGTATCGCAATTGTACGGTCTCGGTCGGTTCAGCCCAGTCATGGTGGGGCCTGTTTCACCCTACGCACAAGCTGGAATCGCGCTCGTAGTGGGCCAAGGGAGAGAGCCCACGGGTAATAGCAGGATTCTGGGGTATGGACCAACGGTTGGCGCCGGCGTTGAACTCCCCATCGGGGGCAGAAGCCACGCGTTCGTAGAGGTTACGGGCTCGCTAGTATTTCCGGATGATGCCGTAGATAGCTCGGACCCGGGCGGGCAATCTCTTCCGTGGGCTGACAATGCCGCGTATGACGCCACCCTGCAATACACGGCGGGCCTGCGCTTTTTCTTTCGCAGAGACGTGCGCGATGTAGGCAATCGCGTCTCCGTTCGAGCTGTCTGCCCGGATCGACTTCGCGTGGGACAACCGGGCTTTTTTGTTGCCACCTCGAACCCCGAAGCGGCGCCCACCGTTTACTTCACCTGGACGTTCGGTGATGGTACTTCGGCGGCAGGCATGACGAACACCCACGTTTTTATTGCGCCCGGAACGTATTCAGTCACTCTTGAAGCGAGCGGACCTGTCAACGTGGATACCCATTCGTGTATCGTTCAGGTAGATGAACCGGCCTCGCCTCCGGCCCTCGTGGCATGCTACGCCCGGCCGCGCCTTGCGAATGTAGAACAGGAAATAGAGGTTACGGCCGAGATCCTGGGACCACATACAGACTCGATCGAGATCGATTTTGGGGATTCGACCACGGCCGAAAGCATTCCTGCGCAACATGCATACACTGAACCCGGGATGTATGAGGTAACAATTTCGGCCCGTAATTCTGCGGGTTCTGACACGTGCGTAACCACGGTCACTGTGGCGGAAAACCTCTGTGCTCAGCTCGCGATTCAGAATCCTCAGTTCGCGCTATACCCCGTTCATTTCGACACCAACTCCGCACAGCTTAGCGCAGACGCTCGCGCAAGTCTTGATGCGAACACAGCCATTTTGCGGGGATGCATAAACGTATGCGTCGCTATCAACGGATATGCAGACCGGGGCGAAGAGGACCACCACGTCCTGTCCACGATGCGAGCAGAAGCCGTTGCCAGGCATTACAGCGACGACAGCCGTGTTCGGATCCGCGGAAGAGGCGTTTACTCTGATGCACACCCGGACCGGCCTCGTCGGGCCGAGGTCGACCCGAGGGTTGTGGAGTCAATGCCGGTGGAGTGCGGCCGGCTTGATCTTCTTGACTAGCCAACATTGCTCAAATCTTGGGGAAGTGATGCAAGAGCCAATCGTGCGGACACGTCGTTCAGAGGAGCAGAGCAATCGTGTGCCAACTCGAACCCCGTTCCAGGCGCTCTGAAAACCTTCTGGTCCTTTAATCGGGCGGCTTTATTGGCTGCGATCTGGGCAGGGACGAGATTTATCTCGTCCCTGCGGCGTTGACGACTGACGCGATCTGTCAGAGGCAAACCCTATACTGGGGATCACCCTTCCCCCACATCATGGATACTACCGTCCCCCTCCAGCGGCGCGGACGTGGAGCAGCCGAGAACCCTGCCAACCGCTTTGATCGCCTCCGGGCTGAGATCGACCCCGGCGAGCTTGGCGAAGACGAACGTCGGAGTGTCAAGACGGAGTTCTTCCGGGATACGACACGGAAGATCCTCTCCGAGAACGACAGCCCGGACATCCCCTTCCGCTTCGGGCTAAACCCTTACCGGGGTTGCGAGCACGGCTGCATCTACTGCTACGCGCGGCCAACCCATGAGTACCTCGGCTTCTCGGCCGGCCTCGACTTCGAGACCAAGATCGTCGTCAAGCACGACGCGGCCAGACTACTCTCCGAGGTTTTCCAAAAGCCCTCGTGGGAACCACAGATGATCTGTCTATCCGGCAACACGGACTGCTACCAGCCCATCGAGCGCAAACTGAAGATCACGCGCGGCTGCCTGGAAGTCTTTCTAAAACACCGCAACCCGGTCGGCATCATCACCAAAAACGCGCTGGTCACTCGGGATATAGACATCCTGCAGGAGATGGCCAGATTCAACATCGTGCGCGTGATGGTGTCCGTTACCTCGCTGCGCGACGAGATCACGGGCAAGATGGAGCCCCGCACCTCGCGGCCGGCTGCACGATTGAAAGCCATTCAGAAACTGGCAGAAGCAGGTGTTCCAGTGGGCGTGAACGTGGCGCCGATCATCCCCGGCCTTACCGACGAGGAGATACCGGAGATCCTCAAGGCCGCCGCCGAGCACGGAGCGCAATCGGCAGGGTACACCGTCGTTCGTTTCCCGGGAGCCGTCGAGCAGTTATTCACTGCATGGCTCAAGCGCACCTTCCCCGACCGTGCCGACAAGGTGCTCAACCGAATCCGTGCGCTTCGCGGGGGCAAACTCGTCGAGAATCGCTTTCACAAACGAATGCAGGCTGAAGGCGAGTGGGGCGATGTGCTCAGGCAGGTCTTCCGGGCTGCGCGGGCCAGGTACGGGCTCAACCAGCCGCGGCCGCCGATTTCCACGGAATACTTTCGGCGCCTCTCGGGCGGGCAGATGGATTTGTTTTGAGGGTTGCAGATTGGAATGTTGCAGATTGGAAGGTTGCATATTTCAGGTTTGAAGGCTGAGGTTCTGGCTTCGTACTTCGGATCTGTTGTCAACGGTTCCTGTTTCCTGACCCATGAAGTCTGTCCTCAGTCTTCCATACTCCATATTCCTTTCTCCCACCCTCCCTTTCACCGTTCCGAGTGCAGCTAACCCACTAACACTTTCACCCGCTCAGCGAGCCATCGATACGTATCGAACTGGGCGCGAGAACCTGTTGGCTCCGATGGCCGATAGTAGGCGTTGGATTGATCTGCATCGAGTATTCGCGCCTTCGTGTCATCGGCCCACTGGAGGTCGAGGATGTGTTTGATTTCTTCCCGTAGAGCCTCGTCATAGATCGGGAAAGCGACTTCGATGCGGCGGCTGAGGTTCCGTTTCATCCAGTCGGCGGAGGCCAGGTAGAGCACCTCGTCGCCTCCGTTGGCAAAATGGAACACCCGGGCGTGCTCCAGAAAGCGATCCACGATACTGCGGGCCTCGATGTTCTCGCTCCACCCCTCCACGCCCGTCACGGCCCGAAAAATGCCTCGGACCACCATGCGAATCTCCACGCCCGCCTGCGAGGCCTCGTAGACTTTTCCGATAATCTCCTCGTCCTCCAGCGCGTTGAGCTTGAGGAATATCGCGCCGCCACGCCCAGCTTTCGCGTGTTCGATTTCGCGCTCAATGAGAGCTGTGATACCACTCCGCAGCGTAAAGGGCGCCACCATCAGATGCTCGAACGACGGGTTCGCAATCTCCCCGGCAAGGAACTCAAACACCTTCCGGGCCTCCGTCGTCAGGCGGACATCGGCTGTAAGCAGGGCGAGATCTGCATAGATACGGGCGGTTTTCTCGTTGAAGTTGCCGGTGCCGAGGTAGACGTAGTCGCGCAACTCGCCGTCCTCGCGCCGGGCTACCAGCGCCAACTTGCTGTGGACTTTCAGGCCGGGCATCGAATAGCCCACCTTCACCCCGGCCTCCTCCATGCGCTCCGCCCACTCCAGATTGTTCTCTTCGTCGAAGCGGGCCTTGACCTCCACGAAAGCCGTCGCCTTCTTTCCCGCTTCAGCCGCCCTGATCAGGGCCTGGACGACCGCCGAATCCTTCGCAACGCGGTAGAGTGTCGCCGCCACTTCCTCTACAGCCGGATCGGATGCGGCCTCCTCAAAAAAGCGCACGACGGTATCGTACTGCTGATACGGGAAGTGCAACAGGCGATCTCGTTCGCGAATGGCATCCAGCAACGAGCCGGCGTCGTGCAATTCTGGGTGTGGAAGCGGCGGCACCGAGGGGTAGGACAGCGCAGGGTCATCCGGCCTCGGAAGCGTCCACAGATC
>JADFLK010000226.1 GCA_022564455.1 Bacteroidota bacterium | reverse complement strand
GGTGTGGCATCATCAACCCAAACCCTACCCATAACAACGGCACAGTGCTGAAAGGCCACTTCGGGCTCGGACGCGCAGAGACCGCCGCAGGAACATAACCCAATCATGGCTAAGATCACCAAACTCGCAGAAGAGCTCGTGAACCTCACCATCAAGGAGGCCAACGAGCTTGCTACCCTCCTAGAAGAAGAGCACGGTATAAAGCCGGCTGCTGCTGCCGTAGCCATTGCCGGCCCAGCCGGTGGCGACGGCGCCGCCGAGGCAGAGGAGCAGACCGAATTCGACGTCGTTCTCACGGCCATTGGCGGCAACAAGATTGCTGTCATCAAGGAGGTCCGTAGCATTACCGGCCTCGGCCTTAAGGAGGCCAAGGAAATTGTGGACGGTGCGCCGAACACGATCAAGGAGGCTGCCGGCAAGGCCGAAGCCGAAGAGATAAAGACGAAACTTGAGGCCACCGGCGCCGAAGTAGAGCTGAAGTAACTCGTTCGGGTTGCGGAGGCCGCGCATGGCTTGGTCTCCGCGCCCCGATGCCCGCCCCGGATGGCGCTCGAAAGGGCTCGATCGGGGGCGGACTTTCGCGGCTTCGCCAGTTAGAGGCCGCACGAACACAACATCCGACGCAACCGTGAGCATGCGGCTGAAAAAGGAAACACATAGCGCCAACACGCGTTTCCGATCAATCACCGCCGGACTACTTGACGGCTCGCTCGTCGAGGCCGGAGGTTCCAGCGCCGTCTCGCGTCTGATGCACCTTGCACACCCAAGGCCTGGCCTGTGGTGTGTCCCTCGTATCCGCGGTACCAAATTCAGGGGTTTACATTGAGCACTACCAAAGGGAAGACGACCAGCCGTCGCACGTCGCGAAGAGGGCTGGTCGGCGGGGAGGCTACCCGCCAGTCGTTCGCCAAAATCCACTCTGTTCTTGAGTTTCCGGACTTTCTAGAGGTCCAGCTCAAAAGCTTTGAAGACTTTATTCAGGCCGATGTTGCCCCGGAAGAGCGGGACGTCAAGCGTGGCCTGGAAGCGGTCTTCCACGATCATTTTCCGATTCACGATACTCGTGAGCGGTACACGCTCGAGTTCCTGCATTACACGTTGGATGCGCCGAAGCATTCCATATCGGAGTGCATTGCCCAGGGTTTGACGTATGCGCTTCCGCTGAAGGCCAAGCTGCGCCTGTCGGCCAAGGAAGACGAGGATGAGGACGAGCCGGAAGAGGCCGTCCAGCAGGATGTCTACCTCGGCAACCTCCCCATGATGACGTCCAAGGGCACGTTCATTGTGAACGGCGCCGAGCGCGTTATTGTGAGCCAGCTTCATCGCTCGCCGGGCGTGTTCTTTGGCCAAAGCGTTCACCCGAACGGGACGGACCTTTACTCTGCGCGTGTCATTCCTTTCCGCGGCTCGTGGATCGAGTTTTCCACGGATGTGCGGAACACGATGTGGGCGTACATCGACAGGAAGAAGAAGCTGCCGGTTACCACGTTGCTTCGCGCCCTCGGCTACTCGACGGATGCAGAGATCGTTGCGCTTTTTGACCTGGCCGACAAAGTCAGTACCAAGACGAAGCGAGGCTTTAAAAAGGCGATAGGCCGCCTTCTCGCGTCCAACGTTTCCATCGAGGTGACACACGAGGTTGTTGACGAGGACACCGGTGAGGTAATCTCGGAGGACAAGGAGCGCGAATTGATCCTGCCGGCAACGCATACGCTGGTAGAAGAGGATTACGAGAAGCTCAAGGAGGCTGGTATCGAGGAGATATTTGTCCGTAAGGACACGAGCGACGACGACGACGCCCTTGATCAGAGCACGTTGCTCAACACGCTCGCCAAGGACCCGACGCACAACAGCGACGAGGCGTTGGAGTACCTCTACATCCAGCTTCGTGGCACGGAGCCCCCCGATCTCGATACGGCGAGAGGCGTGCTCGAGCGCCTGTTCTTCTCCGACAAACGCTACGACCTTGGAGATGTTGGCCGGTACCGTATCAATGTCCGCCTCGACCTGGATCGCAAGAACGTTGATGTTACGCTATCGCGCAACGATATCATCGCGATCATTAACGAACTGGTGTTGTTGCGGAATGGCAAGAGCAAGGTGGATGACATTGACCACCTGGGCAACCGCCGCGTCCGCACCGTTGGCGAGCAACTCCAGCAGCAGTTCTCGCTTGGCCTGGCCCGCATGGCTCGCACGATCAAGGAGCGGATGAACCTGCGCGACGCCGACAAGTTTACACCGCAGGATCTGGTGAACGCACGTACCGTTTCAAGCGTGATCAACACGTTTTTTGGGACGAACCAGCTCAGCCAGTTTATGGATCAGACGAATCCGCTGGCAGAGTTGACGCACAAGCGCCGTATGTCGGCCCTTGGCCCCGGCGGCCTTACCCGCGAACGTGCCGGGTTTGAGGTTCGCGACGTTCACTACACACACTACGGCCGCCTCTGCCCGATTGAGACGCCGGAAGGCCCGAACATCGGCCTTATTTCCTCACTGTGTGTACACGGCGTGGTGAACAAGTTTGGTTTTATCGAGACGCCGTATCGCGTGGTGCGGAAGGGGAAGGTCTCAAAGAGGATCAAGTACCTTTCGGCTGAGGACGAAGACCGATACATCATTGCGCAGGCTAACGCGCCAATTGATGACAAGGACATCTTCGAGAACGAGTTTGTCCGCTGCCGGAAGGGCGGCGACTTCCCGCTTGAACGGCGCGAGAAAATACATTATATGGATATCACGCCGAACCAGATCATCTCGCCCGCGGCCTCGCTCATTCCGTTTCTTGAGCACGACGATGCTAACCGGGCGCTCATGGGCTCAAACATGCAGCGCCAGGCCGTGCCACTCCTTCGCCCGGAAGCGCCTATCGTGGGTACCGGCTTGGAAGGCCGTATCGCCCGCGATTCGCGTGCGCTTGTGGTGGCTGAAGGCAAAGGCGTAGTTGAGTATGTGGATGCCAACCGGATTGTTGTGCGCTACAACGAAGCGCCCGGCGAGACAGACGTAGCATTCGAGGAGCCGGTGAAGACCTACAAACTGATCAAGTTCCGTCGTACCAACCAAGACACCTCCATCACACAGAAGCCACTGGTCAGGGCAGGGCAGAAGGTAAAGAAAGGTGACCTGCTGGCGGATGGTTGCTCCACGGACAAGGGCGAGCTCGCTCTCGGCAAGAACGTTCTGGTGGCATTCATGCCGTGGAAGGGATACAACTTCGAGGACGCAATCGTCATCTCGGAGCGTGTAGTACGCGATGACATCTACACCTCGATCCACATTGAGGAGTTCGACCATCAGGTCCGCGATACCAAACGTGGCGAGGAGGAACTGACGCGCGAAATTCCAAATGTCTCGGAGGAGGCCACAAAAGATCTCGACGAGCGTGGAATCGTACGCGTTGGCGCCGAAGTTGAGCCCGGCGACATCATCGTCGGGAAGATCACGCCGAAGGGCGAGACCGACCCGACGCCCGAAGAGAAACTCCTGCGTGCCATCTTCGGCGACAAAGCCGGGGATGTGAAGGATGCCTCTCTGAAAGCCAAGCCAGGCATGCGCGGCGTCGTAATAGATACGCGTCTGTTCAGCCGTCGCAAGAGCGACCCCGTAACGAAGAAAGTCGAGGAGAAGCGCCTCGCCGAAATCGAGGAAGAGTGTGCTCGTGAAGTGGGAATGCTTCAGGAATCGTTCTTCAAACGCTTCTTCGCAATCGCCAACAATGCGAAGGCCGCTGCGCCTATCGAGATGCGCGATGGAACGGTGGTGCTCTCAGAGGGCGTCAAGATCACGACGCGGAACCTCAAGGATATCGATCCGGCCGATTTGAAGATCCGCCAGAGGTTCACGGCAAGCGACCAGAAGAACGAGCAGCTCTGGAAACTGCTTGGCAACTTCCAACGCCGTTTCCTGGAGGTGGACGGTGCTGCCAAGCAGGAGACGTACCGCATCCAGATGGGGGACGAACTGCCGCCAGGCATCGTGCAGTTGGCCAAGGTGTATGTCGCCAAGAAGCGCAAGCTGCAAGTGGGCGATAAGATGGCAGGCCGCCACGGCAACAAGGGTGTCGTGGCGAAGCTGGTTCCTCAGGAGGACATGCCATTCCTTGAGGACGGGACGCCCGTAGATATCGTGCTCAACCCGCTGGGCGTGCCGAGCCGCATGAACCTCGGCCAGATCTTCGAGACCATGCTGGGATGGGCCGGCGAAAAGCTAGGCGAAACGTATGCATCACCCGCGTTCGACGGTGCTTCCATGGATGATATCCGTGCGAAGCTCGAAGAGGCAGGCCTCCCCGCCGATGGCCGCGTACAGTTGTATGATGGGCAGACTGGAGAGCCGTTTGACCAGATAACAACCGTTGGGCAGATCTACATGCTCAAGCTGTCTCACCTGGTCGAGGACAAGATTCACGCTCGCAGCATTGGGCCGTACAGCCTCATTACGCAGCAGCCGCTGGGCGGTAAAGCGCAGTTTGGTGGCCAGCGGTTTGGTGAGATGGAGGTTTGGGCGCTCTACGCATATGGTGCTGCCCACGTCCTTCGCGAGCTCCTCACCGTCAAGAGCGACGACGTTCAGGGCCGCTCGAAGACCTACGAGGCTATCGTTAAAGGTGATAACCTCCCCGAGCCGGGCGTGCCCGAGAGCTTCAACGTTCTTGTTCGCGAGCTCCAGGGCCTCGGCCTCGAAGTAAAAATAGACTGATAA
>JADFLK010000225.1 GCA_022564455.1 Bacteroidota bacterium | reverse complement strand
ATACGCTGGGCATCGCTGCCTACAAAATCACGACAGAGTTCGCACTCCAGGAAGTGCAGCCTATTCTCGAGATGGGCGTGGACATCCGGTACGACACGCCGGTCGATGGAGTGATGCTGGACACTCTCCGCCAGGACTACGATGCCGTCTTTGTCGGGGTTGGGCTCGGCGAGACGGCGCGACTCGAGATTGAGGGGGAGAACCTTGACGGCGTCTGGGAAGCCCTCGATTTCATCTTCCAAACGCACACCGGGCCGCTGTCGGAGTGTCGTGTTGGGCGCAATGTCGCGGTGATCGGCGCCGGGAATACCGCCATCGACGTGGCGACCGAGGCCGTGCGCCTCGGAGCCGAAACAGTAACCATCGTGTACAGAAGGACGGCTCACGAAATGTCGGCGTTTGCCTACGAGTACGAGTTGGCGAAGGCTGATGCCGTGCAGTTCCTCTGGCAGGTGCAGCCGCTCCGGTTTGTGCAGGAGGATGGAGTGCTCACGGGGCTGGCCCTCCAGCGCGTTCAGCAGAACGGCGATGGGCGCACCGCGACGGTCACGCCGCTTGAAGGCAGCGACTTCGTCCTCCCTTGCGACATGGCGATCAAGGCCCTCGGGCAGACCTCGATTCTTGACCTTCTTACGAACGTGGACGGCCTCGTAGTTGAGAACGGCCGCCTGCAGATTGACGCCCAAACAGGCGCGACGGGTGCGCCGGGCGTGTTCGCGGGCGGCGACTGCCTCAGCAAGGGAGCCGAGATCGTCGACGCCGTGCAGGAGGGGAAAATTGCTGCCGCAGGCATTAACGACTACTTGTCATGAAGAAGCCGAATCTCGCAGCGGAGCTGTGCGGCATAAAATCGCCGAACCCGTTCTGGCTGGCCAGCGGCCCGCCGACCAACTCAGCCTACCAGGTCCGCCGGGCCTTTGAGGCAGGCTGGGGCGGGGTCGTCTGGAAGACCCTCGGCCACGAGCCCATTGTCAATGTTTCGTCGCGCTACGGCGCTATCGACTACGACGGCCGCAAAATGGTGGGGCTCAACAACATCGAACTGATCACAGATCGAACGCTGGAAGAAAACCTCCGCGAGATCCGCGAAATCAAGCGTGAGTTTCCCGGCCACGCCGTCGTCGTCTCCCTGATGGTCGAGAGCAACCGCGAGGCCTGGCACGACATTGTCAAACAAACCGAAGACACCGGTTGCGACGGCCTTGAACTTAACTTCGGCTGCCCGCACGGCATGAGCGAACGGGGAATGGGTTCGGCGGTTGGGCAGGTGCCGGAGTACGCGAAGATGATAACGGAGTGGGTGAAGGACGTAGCGCAGACGCCGGTGCTTGTCAAGCTCACGCCGAATGTCACGGACGTGCGGCACATCGGGCGCGCGGCGGTTGAGGGCGGGGCCGACGGGCTCTCGCTCATCAACACGATCAATTCGATTATGGGCGTTGATCTGGACACGCTCCACCCTCAGCCGCACGTAGCAGGGCGTGGCTCGCACGGCGGCTACTGCGGCCCGGCCGTCAAGCCGATCGCCCTCAACATGGTCCAGGAGATTGCCGCCGACCCCGCCATCGGCGTTCCAATTTCCGGCATCGGCGGCATACAGGCGTGGCAGGACGCCATTGAGTTCATGCTGCTCGGCGCCGGAAACGTGCAGGTTTGCACGGCCGTGATGCACTACGGCTTCCGCATTGTCGAGCACCTGATTTCCGGGCTGGAAGGGTGGATGCGCGAGAAGCAGTTCACGGCCCTCAGCGATTTCGTGGGCCACACGGTGCATGCGGTCGGCGACTGGGCGGATCTGGATCTTGGTTACAAGGTCATCGCGGAAATCGACCAGAACACGTGCATTCATTGTGGGCTGTGCTACATCGCCTGCGAGGATGGCGCGCACCAGTCCATTCGCAAGATCGAAGTGCCAGAGGAAGAGTTCATTGCGGAGCTAGAGGCACTGTCCTCCAACGGCGCATCCCCCAAAACTGCTGCAGCCACGCTTCAGGTAAGCGGTGGCACGCTCATGCTGGCCGGCGCGGGCGCGGGGATCGTCAACCGCTACGAAATCAAGCAGGAATCGTGCGTGGGGTGCAACCTGTGCTCACTGGTCTGCCCGGTGAACGACTGCATCTCGATGGTTGAGATGACCTCCAACATTCCCTCAATGAGTTGGCGCGAGTACCAGGACCGATTGGCGCGTGGCGAGGTCGAAAAAATCCAACCGCCGACGCACGTGTAAGCGCGTACTGGTTCGCTCAGTCTTTATTGAAAAAAGCGGACGAGCAGGTTATGTTTTGATCCGTCGGCTGTCTATATGGACTCTGTCATTCTCCCAAGGAGGAAATCATGCTACGCACTTCACACGCCGCTCGTCCACAGGACGACCTCTACTGGATCCTACTCCGCCTTGCCGAGGAGGACGAAGGCAATGGCCGCAAAGACGAGGAGGATGACGATGAGCCCGGAGATATTCCGCCTGGCTAAGGCATAAGTATATAAATCTTTAGCCTCTCGTCGTCAAGAGGGATGTCCCGCCCGGCGTCCGCCGCGCGGGATTCTTATTTAGAGTACTCTTTCCAGGTATTTTATCCGCAATGGTTCGGTAAATCGTTCGATGGAGTACCTGAGCATCGTGCGTGGCATTGAGCGATGGTGCTTTTGAAGGAAACCCTCTTCCGTTTCCTGGTTGCGTTTCCCGATCTTGCGGAGCATCCACCCGGCTGTCGTTGCGAGCAAAGCGAAGCAATCTCGTACAATCCAGCTCAATCCAACGAGATTGCCACGTCGCTGCGCTCCTTGCAAAGACATTTCCGCGAGATGGCCTCGCGCGTCTTCTTATCGCCCTTTTTGTCGTGCACAACGAGGATAGAAGAGGGTTGCCAGTCGGGTCTCATGCCATACGGATTTGAGCAGTTTCGTGATCTCGTCCAGCAGCAGGTTGTTGTGAGCGTGGGCGATCTTGCGTTGTTCCGGCACGCGGATGCCCAGGAACTTGTCGCCTTCGCCGTATTCGCCGGGTCCTGTCTTGGCGAAGTCCCGAGCGTGTGCAGCTTTGGCAGGGTGCCGAGTGTTTGAGGATGGCGAGGACGGCCTTTGCTGTCAGGGCCGTGGGTGATCGGTAGTGATTGTTCGGTCCATACGGAAGTGTAGGCAATTTGGGGAGCGGCTCCCGACGGCGCTGCGTATACTCACTCGCCGGAGGATACCTCACGACCAAACTCAATGACACAGTTCGTTTACCGCTTCGGCGACGGCTCAGCCGATGGAGGCAGGGACCTGAAAGCGCTGCTCGGCGGCAAGGGCGCCAACCTCGCGGAGATGGCTGCGGCGGGTCTACCCGTACCGCCGGGCTTCACCATTACCACGGAGGCCTGCAAGACCGTGCTGCAGGGGGACGGGAGCTGGCCGAATGGACTTGCGGACGCTGCCAACGAGGGCCTCGCGTACATCGAGGCAGCGATGGGGTCCACGCTGGGCGATCCGGAGAACCCGCTGCTGGTCTCCGTGCGTAGCGGCGCAGCGGTTTCCATGCCGGGTATGATGGATACTGTCCTCAACCTGGGCCTCAACGACGAGGTGGTGGAGGGCCTCGCCCGCAAGATGAATAACGAGCGGTTCGCCCTCGACGCCTACCGCCGCTTCATCGACATGTTCGGGGATGTGGTAATGGGCGTTCACCATGCTCGCTTCGAAGAAGCGCTGGCCGCGCTCAAAAGTGAGCACGGAGTTTCGGAGGACGTGGACCTGGATGCCAATGCACTCCGAACGCTTGTCGGGAATTACAAGACGATCTACGAAGAGCATACCGGCGAGTCCTTCCCAACAGAGCCCCGTGCGCAGCTCACCCGTGCCATCAACGCTGTGTTTGGGTCGTGGAACAGCGAGCGCGCCATTAAATACCGGCGGTTCAACCACATTGCGGGCCTGCTCGGCACGGCGGTCAACGTGCAGGCGATGGTCTACGGCAACCTCGGCCCCACCAGCGGTACGGGCGTGTGCTTCACGCGCAACCCGTCAACCGGCGAGAAAGAGTTGTACGGCGAGTTTCTGGTTAACGCCCAGGGGGAGGACGTGGTGGCGGGCCACCGTACCCCGCAACCTATTGCCAGGATGGCGCGGATCTTCCCCGAAGCCTACAAGCAACTTGTAGAAACAGCAGAGCGGCTGGAGCGGCGCTACCGCAACATGCAAGACATTGAGTTTACAGTGCAGGAGGGGGTGTTGTACCTGCTCCAGACGCGGAACGGCAAACGGACGGGTTCTGCAGCCGTCAAGATCGCTGTGGACCTTGTTTCTGAAGGCCTCGCAAGCGAAGAGGATGCGGTGCGTGATCTGGTGGAACCGGGGCACATTGAGGGCCTTCTGCACCCTCGTTTTTCCGACGATGTAAACTATGCCGATCGGGTAATCGGGACTGGCCTTCCGGCCTCGCCTGGCGCCGCGGTTGGTCGCGTAGTATTCACGGCAGTCGAGGCGGAGGAATGGAAGGAACGGGGTGAAGACGTGATTCTCGTGCGCATCGAAACGAGCCCCGAAGATGTAGGCGGCATGCACGCGGCCGAAGGCATCCTGACGGCGCGTGGAGGCATGACGAGCCACGCGGCGGTGGTGGCCCGTGGATGGGGGAAGCCCTGTGTGGCAGGGTGCGCGGATCTGCACGTCGACTACGCCGAAAACAGGTTCTCCGCAAACGGTACGACGATCAATCAGGGAGACTGGCTTTC
>JADFLK010000224.1 GCA_022564455.1 Bacteroidota bacterium | reverse complement strand
TACCGATTTCCCGCGTCCGCTCCTTTACGCTTACGAACATGATGTTCATCACGCCGATGCCACCCACCAGAAGCGAAAGGCCAGTCAGGAAGAGCCCGACACCGTAAATCGCTCCCTTGACACCACTGATCTGCGTCTCAAACGCATCCTGTCGCTCCAGGGCAAAGTTTTCCTCCTCCATGGGCCCGAGGCGCCGCGCGAGACGAACGATGCCCATCATTTCGTCTTCCGCCCGCCCCATGGCTTCAGCAGAAACCGCCCTGGCCTGAATCTCCAGATACGGCCGCGAGCCGAACAGTTTCTTGTAGGTCTGGAGCGGCAGGATGACCTGCTCGTCGAACGAGAACAGACCGAGAAACTTCCCCTGTTTCTCCAACACGCCCGCAACCTCAAACCGGTGCCTGCCTACGCGAATGTGCTTCCCAATCGGAGAGCCAACCGGAAAAAGCTGCTCGGCCACGTCGATGCCGATTACGCAGACATTCCGAGCAGCGAGGTTTTCGTGCTCCGTATAAAATCGTCCCTGATCGAGATCGAGGTCGAGGACCTCAGCCAGTGCAGGCGTCGAGGCGCGAAGAAATATGTTGCCCAGCCGTTGATCCTGATACTGCACCGAGTGCATCGAAAATGCGACAGGAGCTACGGACTCGATGTGCTCGGAGCGCTCTGCGATGGCCTCCGCGATGTCTTCCGTAATGCGCGGCCGGTTGCGGTAACGCCACCACTCGTTGGTGAAGTTCGGGATGCGCACCACGTTTATGACGTTCGTCCCCAGCATCGCCATCGAGCGGTCGAACCCGCGCTCGATACCGTTGATGGTGGTAAACATCGCCGTGACGGAGACGATGCCGATGATGATGCCCAGGGTGGTGAGCAGCGCGCGCAGCTTGTTGGCCCAGATGGTGACCAGGGCCATGCGTACGCTCTCGGCAAACTCAAACAGGGGTAAGCGCACGTGGGGCGAGGGAGAAGCAACAAATCTCAGCTACGAGGAAGTAGCCAGCGGGTTGCGGCGGGGAGAAAAGCTCAAAGCACCTTCTCAAACCTGAGCCGGTAGTCCTGGTACGCCGCGTTGTACCCCGCCGTCGCCACGCGGTAGCCCTCCCTAAGGCCCAGGACCGTCATACCGAGGTGAAGGTTTGGGAAAGTGTCGAAAGCCAGGCGGCGGTAGCCCATATTCCGAGCTTCATCCTCCATCCGGTGCAGTAGCGTACGGGCAATCCCTTGCCGCCGGTACCCTTCGAGGACGCCTCCTTTGGCACTGTAGTAAGTCTTTCGGTCTTCGCCGTAGCCCACCTTGTAGCCCACTTGCTGCTCGCCGAGATAGGCCACAAGAAACATCACATCGGGGCGATCCAGGCGGAAGATGACCCGGCGCTCGCCGAACAGTGATTCGTTCAGTTTCTGCACCTCAGCGTACCGATCCATTCCCAGCCGCTCGATACGAAGACCGTGCGGACCCATCGGTAGCGATTTCGGTTCGATGTCGAGCTGCATGAACAAACGAGGTGACCTTCCTGCAAGGTAGGAAGGCGAGGGCAATTAAACGTGAGGCTCGTTAAAAGTGGCCTCGGCTGAAAAGCTACGTTCCCAGGGTTCGTGACGAGCCGCACACGTTGCTCCCGTCTGCCCTCACGTCTATATTTGCGGCTCGGTACTGCGGCTCGGTACTGCGGCTCAGCGCATTGCCTCTTGCCGCCATAAAATCGGTTAGTAAGAGCACTCCATGGGCAAGGTAATCGCCGTTGCGAATCAGAAGGGAGGCGTCGGGAAGACAACGACGTCGGTTAACCTCGCTGCGTCGCTGGCTGCCACGGAGCACTCCACCCTGATGATCGACATGGATCCGCAGGCCAACGGTTCATCGGGCCTCGGTATCGACCCACGTACTGTACCCATCTCAGTTTACGAGGTTCTCGCGGGCGCGGCGGCGCTTGAGGAGACCATCCAGCACACGGCGATGCCGTTCCTCGACCTCGTCCCGAGCCACATCAACCTGGTGGGAGCCGAGATTGAAATGATTGACATACCGGAGCGCGAGCAGGTGCTAAAAAAGGCGATCAAGATGGCTCGGCACCACTATGATTTCGTCGTCATCGACTGCCCGCCGAGCCTGGGCCTCCTCACGCTGAATGCTCTGACGGCGTCCGATTCGGTCGTAATTCCGGTGCAGGCGGAGTACTTCGCACTGGAGGGCCTCGGCCAGCTCCTGAACACCATCAAGATCGTGCGCCGGCACCTCAATCCCGATCTTGAAATAGAGGGCGTGCTGATGACGATGTACGACCCGCGCCTTCGCCTTGCCGCCCAGGTTGCTTCCGAAGTGCGGCGCTATTTCGGCGACAAGGTCTTCAACACTATCGTTCAACGAAATGTGCGCGTGGCGGAAGCGCCCTCGTTTGGGAAGCCCGTCCTGTTGTACGACGTCGTTAGCACCGGCGCGAAGAATTACATGGCACTGGCCCTGGAGGTCATCCAAAACAACGTCCGTTTTCTGTCGGAAAACGCGGCGACGAATACAACGCCTTCCCCGGAACCGGCCGAGTCGGGCAACGGGCACTCCACTTCGCAACAGCCTGCGCCTCCCCTGCCGGATGCGGTTTCAGTAGAGCCTGGACACATCCGTGTGCCCTCGCGGGTAAACGAGCCCCTTGCAGAACCAGACAATCATGCTAATATGCCCAATCCGCCAGGGGTCACTGATCCGCGAACCCACTAGGAGCCTGTCTGACCAAGGACGGATCTACTGCGGCGGCGATAAATCGGCCCATTTCTTCGATCTTTTTCGTTACTTAGCCCCACTATGCGCCTCAAAAGATCGATAAAATGTACTCGCTTCCTCACTCGCCTCGCTACAATCCCCTTAGTCAGACAGGCTCCTGGCAGCCTGTCGAAAAAGTCTTATGTCGCGCAAGAAAGAAGCTCTCGGAAAAGGGTTGAGCGCCCTTCTGCCCCAGGTGTCTCTCGACGCCTCGGATGACAATGTGCAGGGCCTGCCCTCGCCTTTGTACGATTTCGACGACCGGATGCGCCAGGCCGGCAGTGTGGTTGAGTTGGAGGTGGAGAAGATCAAGTCGAACCCGTACCAGCCCCGGCAGGATTTTTCGGAAGATTCCATAGCCGAACTGGCTGCGTCCATCGAGCAGCTCGGCATTATCCAACCGCTCACGGTTCGGGCCATGGAGGACGGCACCTACGAGCTCATTGCGGGCGAGCGCCGCGTGCGGGCCGCAAAAAAGGCCGGGCTTGCGAAGGTGCCGGCATTCGTACGCGAAGCAGACATGGAGGCCATGCTGGAAATGTCCATCGTCGAGAACGTCCAGCGCGAAGACCTCAACCCTATAGAAATAGCCTTCGGCTACCAGCGCCTTATTGACGAGGTGGGCCTGAAACAGGAGAAAGTGGCGCAGAAAGTAGGGAAGAGCCGCTCGGCAGTCACCAACCTGCTGCGCCTGCTGAAGCTGCCGCCCGCCATCCAGGCGTCGCTGCGCGACGGGTCCATTTCGGCGGGCCACGCGCGCGCGCTTTTGGCCATCGGAGACGAGGCCACCCAACTGGAACTCCACCAGGCTATTGTCAGCCAGGGGCTTTCGGTGCGTGAGGTAGAGCGCCTCGTACGCTCGCGACGGCCCGTATCGTCCAAGAAGAAAACTTCGGCCGAGCCGAAAACGCCGGGCCAGGCAACGCTCACGCCGCGAGATCGGCTGGAAATTGAGGCGTTCGAGGCGCGCCTCCGCGAGCACCTCGGCACCAAAATCGAAATCCAGCACAAGCCCACCGACCACAGCGGAACCATCCAGATTACCTACTTCTCACTGGGAGATCTGGAGCGCCTCATCTCGCAGATTGCGAATTACTAGGAGGCTGTTGAAATACTACCCCGTAAACGAGGCGCGCGAATCTTGGCCGAGATCAAGGCGCGAAATCGTAGGCGAATCGGTGATTCGGCGAGTATTTCGTAACGCAGAGATCGGGCAAGAGGTGCCGCCGCAGGTAGGTGGAGTTTTTCAACAGCCTCTTAGCAGCCCGCTGAAGAAATCATCCTAAATCCGACAGACCGTCGTTACCCTCAGCGATCTCAAACATATCCCTACTCTTCGTCTGTGGCATAAGGTTGAAGTGCTGGTAGGCACGCCGGGTGGCGACGCGGCCTCGGGGTGTGCGGGCCATGAAACCCTCCTGGATCAGGTAGGGCTCGAACACTTCCTCGATGGTATCCTTGGTTTCGGAAAGGGCCGCCGCCAATGTGCTCAACCCGACTGGGCCACCCTCGAATTTTTCCACGATAACGCGCAGCAACTGGCGGTGCATCGATTCCAGTCCGTAGCGATCCACCCCCAATCTTTCCAGGCTGTCCACGACCACTTCGAGGGTGATCGTGTCATGTGCGCCCTGCTCGGCGAAATCGCGGATGCGGCGCAAAAGGCGATTGGCCACCCGGGGCGTGCCCCGCGAGCGCCGGGCCAATTCCATGCTTCCCTCCGGCTCGACATTTAGGTTGAGCAATTCGCTGCTGCGCATGATGATCTGCTGGAGCAGGCGGACGCTGCGGCCCACGACCCGCATCTTGCGCCGCTTGCGGCTCTTTTCGTCCCGTCGCTGTCCTTTGGTGTCCTGGTCTTCCATTAGCTTCGTCAGGATCATCTTCTCCACGATCCTCGTCGTCACTAACGGCCTCTCTAGTTGAGGCGGCTGCCTCTACCTCCTTTGCAAGTATATC
>JADFLK010000223.1 GCA_022564455.1 Bacteroidota bacterium | reverse complement strand
CTGAAAAGCCACTATACCGAGCCGCAAATTGTGGAGGCCGTCTTTACGATTACGCAATACATCGCGATCAGCAAGTTCGGCGATGCGCTAGGGGTTGAGCTTGAGCCGGTGTTCTCAGGTATGGATCCGATCCTTCATGTTGCCCATTAATTCAGGCGCCTATCTACGTGCGGAGTGGCCGTATCGCACCCGGCGGAAGCCGTCCTACGGTCATCCCGTCCTCATACCGTCATCCACGCGCACACGGAATCCAATCAGGTCGGTTGGCTGCCGGGAATCCTCGCTGACCGCCGGAATCGCCGCCGGCATTCCAAGCGACGTCTGGCAACCATTCGGAAAGGCAGCCGGCCGTTCCGAGAAAGCCTCTATCTAACTACGATACAAGGTACGAGTAGCAGGTGCAGGAATAAAAGACAAAGCGGGGAGCATCTTTCGACGCTCCCCGCTGCGTTTCCGGGCAACCTCGCGGGTTGCCGGACAATCCTGCCTGCTACGCTTTAGTCATTCTGCTGGGGCAGACGGTAGGCGTCGCGGTCGGCATCAGGCGTGATGGTGTCGTAGTGCTCGCCGGAACCCGAGCGGAACCGATCCAGGCGCTCACGCAACGTGCGGCGCTCTTCCTGATACAGGTTCTCGCGCAGCGGCTGCCCGACACGTGTTGGAAGGGAATCCACAACGCGGACCTGAAGGACTATCACCAGCTCCTTCTGAATAACCGAACGTGTGCTGTACGAGAACAGGTATTTGATGAGCGGGATATCCCTAAGAATCGGGATGCCCTTGCGGGTCGTGGATTCCTCAGTGGAATACAGCCCGCCAATGATGGTTTGCTCTCCATCCAGCAAAAGAACCTGGGTTCTCACGTCGCTCTTGTCAATCGTGAGGCCGGCCTCCGTTGGGCGCGCGGCGCTCTTCTCCACCTTGATTTCGAGGTGGACGAACTCGAGAGGTTCACCGTTTTCGCCGGCCGACGGGTCGCTGATGAGCGTAGGCGTCACATCAATGATGATGCCCGTCGAGATGAACTGGGTGATGGTGTTACCCTGGAAGTCCTGCAGGTTGATGGGGATGTCCGATCCGCTCTGCATGCGGCCCTGCTCACCACTCAGGACGGATACGCTTGGGGCGGCGATGGTCTCGCCATACCCCTGGGTTTCGAACCAGCGGAAGAGGCTGAGCAAGACCGAGATGTCAATCTGGTCGGTGCTGGTCGTGATGAACCCGTCGATGGCGTCGAAGAACGACTCGCCGTTGACAGAGAAGCGCGGGATTACCGCACCACCTGTTCCATCCGTTCCGCCTGTGCCACCCGTGCCGCCCGTGCCGCCGGAGGCATTGCCGAAGAGCGTAGCCCAGTTGGTACCCGTTTCGCGGAACTTGTTGGCATTCAACTCGAAGATGATCGCATCGATGCGAATCTCGCGGCTGTCGGCCGTAGCGGGCAAGTCGGCTGAAGCGCCGGCGCCCATGAAGCCTTGTCCCATCGGGCCTCCCAGGGCCAAGGCGTCGGAGGTGATAGCCTGGGCTGCGCGCTCGTGAATCACGAAGTAGCGCTCGGACTCACGGAAATCGAGACCCGCACGGTCGAGCACCAATTCGAACGCATCAATGAAGTGGATGCCGTTCAGGCTCACGCCGATGGCGTCCGTGCGATCCATCGGGTCGACGAGGGCTTTGCCGGTGACCCGAAGGAAAACAGGATTCATTATGCGTATGAACTCATTGAACTGAGTTGTAGGCAGGAACGATACCAGTTGGTCCGGGGGAACGTAGGAGAGCACGCGGCGGCCCACGGGGGGGCTCACGCGCTGGGCTACGGCTTCGTGAGCGGGGCCCGCGAGTAGCACAACCAGCAGGCACAGCGGCATGAGCCGGCCAAGAAATGCCTTGCGTGGACGATGAGTCATCTGGTTCATGACGGCGTTGGGTTTGTAGGCAGGATTTGGGATTCGGAACAGGGCGGCAGCGTCCGGATGGACGCCACTTCGCCGGCTCCATTGAGATTTACTGGTCGTCGGGAGAAGGAATAGGGGTGCCGCTGTACAGGCCGGCGCGGCGCGCTTCGGGAGTTCCTGGAGCGGGCGGCGCATCGTTCAACACAGGGCCCGCCATCGCATCCAGTTGCACGGAGCCGAGCGCCTGGCGATACCGCTCACCCGTTTGCAGATTCAATTCCACGCGCTCGCGGATTCCACCCTTATTGAGATCGATCACCACACGGGCCTCATTCGGATCGACGTGGCTTATGCGGCCGAGGTACACGCGATCGCCGGAGCGCAGCGTACGCATCTGGCCATTGCGGCTGAAGACGGCGGCATCACCAATCACGCTGATCAGCTCATCCTCCTCGAGGTCTACGAGGTCATCCGTGTTGGGCGGGAGCGACTGGAAAATGAGTGGGAAGAACGGGTTAATAGGTGGGCGGCGCGGCGGGAGCACCGAGTCTGGTATGTCGACAAGGCTGTCCGGGGCGCTCATTCCTCGCGAGCCGCCGAAGTATGCGTCGATGGACATCGAGAAGCGCACAAGCACGACCTGACGGTCGATGTCTGTCTCTGGATTCGGAAGCGTGGTAACGGCTTTGTCAATCTGGATGGCGCGTAAATGGAAGAGGCCTCGGCCGTTCTCAACGTTCCAAATGAAGCCGTACAGACTTTCGTAGAAGGCCACACCCGTGATGTTGTAGGTGTACACGGAGAAGTCGGCGCCTGGCGTAATCCCACCCAGGTTGATGTCGAAACTGCGGAATCCTGACTGCGAGAGGGCGTTCAGATAATCCACTACGTCTGGCGACGAAAGCTGATCGGGGAGCACCTTATAGCGTGCGTTCCAGCGAGACAGCGCTTCCGCAGCCGACTGGGATGCCTGGGCCTCCTCTATCAGAAGCGTCTCAACCTCCGCTGCGCTGAGGCGAAGGGCCTCAGCCTCTTCTTCCAGCTGTACCAGTTCGGCTTTTTGAGCTTTCTGCGTAATGAAGTATCCGGCTCCTATAGCCACGGCCATAAAGAGTGTCAGGATGAGCGTATTCAGAACTTGATTCGACATGGCGGTTACGCGTTGTCGCGGTGTGAGGACCGCTAGATGAGGGCGGAGTTCGGGCGGATGGTGAAGGATTACTCAGAGGCGGCAGCTTCGCCTTCGGCAGGCTCAGCGTCGCCAGTCGGCGGTGGTGGGGTGCTTGGGTCGGACGAGAGCGGTACTGAGCCAGCCAGCGGCTCTGGCAGTATCGGCCGTGGCGGCAAGGCTTCGCCGGCTTGCTCACGCAAGAACTGTGCAGCGGCAGGCAACTCGTTTGGCAACGCGAAGCGCATCCGGTATTCGTACACCGGATATTCCCGTATTTTGCTGAACGTCAACTCTTCGATAGAAGCAGTGAGGCGAGAAGCGAGGTCTACGACCTTGGCTCGCGACGTAGCGTACCCGTGAATATTGATATCCTGATCCCCGGGATTCCAATCCTCCACCCATATACTTCCGGCACCCGCGGCCGCGCGGTTGGTAAGCGCAAGCGTCTGGCTCCACTGGTCGGTTCCGTACAACAGAGAGTCGAGTACGACCAACGATTCCGTAATTTGCTGCTGAGCAAGCCTGAGGCTGTCAATCCGGAATTGCAGCTCTATTTGCGTCAGTGATGCTTCCGAAGGAATTTCGGCCAGGCGCCGCTCTGCTTGCGAAATATCCGACGATTGCTTCAGGAACAACCCTACGAAAAAGAGCACGCTCATGAACAGCAGCACGCCAACAACTATGGTATGCCAGGAGAACGACAAATCGAACTTGCGCGCCCGCTTCCGTAGCCGCTTCGGCATGAGACTGATGTCCTCGAACGACGAATCGCGACGAATCAGCGCCTTGAGTGCGATACCCGCAGCAGGTATGGAGGTCGTGGGCAGCGGGCCGTACGGGCCTGAGATGCCCATTGTGGCAAGGCCTGCACGGAGCGTATCGACACGCGCTTCAGGGTAGAAGGCCGAGAAACCCTGCACGAGTTCTTCTTCGCGCTCCTCGCTGCAGATAATCACATTGTGGATGGTTCCCACTCCCTGAACATCCTGTTGGAGGAGTACGCGGCTACAAATAGTATCCGGGCCGTCGAAGGTGCTAACACTACGCATGTGGTCGCAGTGATGGAGCTGGTCGCCTTGCAGCAGAATCACCAGTGTATCCTCAAGCCCCACGCGAACAATGGCCGTGTTTTCCTGGGGCTCCGGCCGGAACGCCATGCGGGCCATGCCCATCAATATGGTGACCTCCGAGTCAATGTCTCGGAAGACGATCTTCCGCATCCCTTGCTGCTCGCGGAGGAGATCGAGCGAATCCACAACGGGCTCTTCGGGACGCGGCAGAATGGCCAGGTACCGCTGCAAATTGTCGCGCGGTGTCATTGGGACAAACGCCACCTGATCCTTGTTATAGAGCACATCGCTCGGAGGCAGAAGGCTCAAGAGGCGTTCGCGCTTTACAGCCTTTTGGCTGGTATCTACCACTTTCTTAGCCGAGTTCTTTTCGGCCTTACTCTTCCTTGCACTGCTCTTCTTGGCTTTGATCTTGCGGCCAGACTTGCCCTTCTTCTCCCCTTTTCCGCCATCGGCAGGTACGATTACTTCTACGTACTCCACATCCGGCGCGCCAATAACGAACGCCAATGCAGGCTTCTCGTACCCTGCTGTGCGGAACTCTTCAATGATGTCCTTCAGCTCGAACACGATGGGTGTTCAAAGGCGCCTGGTTGAGGGAGACGG
>JADFLK010000222.1 GCA_022564455.1 Bacteroidota bacterium | reverse complement strand
CCCGTAGTTGATGAATCCGAGGCTAGCCCGAACGCTCAGCACGCCGCCTGGGGGCTGGAAAAAGATGTCCCAGTAAAAAATCTGGTACACCGCATTTGCTCCCACCAAGAGCCCCGCCCCCGTTAGTACGATGCGCGACTCCCGCCGAAAGGGATTATAGACGAACGAATAGGCGAAGTGAAGAAGGAGGTAAAAAACAAGGGGTAGTATGATGTAAGTCGACGACAAGAAAAATAAAGAAATGCCGACTACTGCTCTTTCCAACCACAAAAGGCCGAGAATCCCGAAGACGATGGCCAGGAGCAACGTGCCTCGCGACTTCGGCCTGATACTCAGCAGATACAACCCGAAGACGAGGAGTAGCATGGCCTGCGACAAGGCAAGCACAGAGCCTGGCTGAAGCAGATACCAATCCATGATTTATCTCCTCAGGATGCTCGGTGCAAGAGAGCGCTAGGGCGGTCGGGGTCCAGGTTTCGAGTTTTAGCTAATTTTTTACTCCTCGCCTAAAGTAGCCTTCTGCCGTCTTCAGCACAGACACCCTCTCGCGCCGTAGTTTAAGAATGTTCTCGGCCTCGCCCATCTCCCCCTGGGTTATTAGACTGCAGGTACTGCACCTCCTCTCTGTGCGTAGACGGGCGAAGGGTGCGCTTGGTCTGCAAAGATCGTAAGCCAGGAAGCTCTACGGAACTCGCCGGCCCTAAACCTCCTGGCCTTGGAAATGCAGAATGAAACCGGTCGTTTCGCCGGTCTCGTTCCGTTGGAAGGTCAACTCGAGAGCCTCCGACCGAGCGAATAACATCCAAACGAAAAACACCTGTGCCTCACGCCCCCAACGACCGCGAACTCCCGCGTCTTCTACGGGCTGAGTATCCAATTTCGGGACAAGATTGCCACACCCCTCGACCTCCTGCCATACATTAAAATCCAACCGCACAAATACCTTGACGCGCTATGAGATGCAGCTACACGTATTCAGTTCTCCTAACGCTGGCAGGCCTTCTACTCGCTTCTCCAACACGTGCACAGTCGCCGGAAGCAAATAAGGAGATAGTCCTGCGAATGACCGAGGCCATCGACGAGCGGGACTTCGCTGCGCTAGATGATCTAGTGTCCGAGGGCATCGTGCGTCACAGCGCAGCCACGCCGGGCGTCGTGGTGAGTAACCTCGAGGAGTTCAAGGCGTTTTTGCACCAGGATCTTGCGGCTGTGCCTGACGCACAACAAGAGCTCCACTTGATCCTAGCGGAGAACGATTTCGTGGCAATCCGTGCGATATACCACGGCACTCAAACAGGACCGATAGGACCCTTCGGCCCAAGCGGAAAACCGTTGGAGCTCCCATTTCTGGGCATTCTTCGGCCGGAAGATGGCAAGATCGCCGAAGTCTGCGTGGAGTGGGATAATCTCAATGCGCTTACGCAACTCGGGCACTTCCCTCCAACTGAGGGCGACCCCGAGGAGATGGATTGAGTGTCTCCACAAGAGAATCTGCACACCCTTCGATTCGACGTTGCGCCCGTCATCCGGGACTGTTGCCCGGATCTCCTCGTGCGCCTTGAATCGGCCTCAGACTGGCCTCAAACCGCTCTCACCACGCCTACTTTGAACAGGCCCATCTCTTCCCCAACCGCAGATTGATGTTTTCTCCAGAGACCTACGCTTCTCGCCGCCGCGCACTTGCCGACTCCGTTTCCTCCGGCCTGATCGTCTTCCTCGGAAACGACCACGCGCCGATGAACTATGCGGCAAATTATTACCGTTTCCGGCAGGATGGCTCGTTCCTCTACTACGCAGGCCTCGATGAACCCGGCCTTGCCCTAACACTCGACGCCGACTCCGGGGAGGCCATCCTCTATGGCCACGACCCCACGATGGACGATGTGGTTTGGGAAGGGCCGCTGCCGCCGCTCGCGGATCGCGCGGCCTCTATCGGTGTTTCCACAACGGTCCCGACGGACGGTCTTGTAGAAGCCATCGGGAAGGCAAGAACGGCTAATCGGAAAGTCCACGTGCTCCCGCCGTACCGAGGCGACCAGATGCTGAAGATCGGCAAATTGCTAGGCGTGAGTCCGTACGAAATTGCGCCGTCTGACGAACTGATTGATGGTGTGATTGTCCAGCGGCTGGTCAAATCGGAGGAGGAGATCGCGGAGTTGGACAAGGCCGTGGCGCTCACAGCCGAGATGCACCTGCTGGCCATGCGGATGGCGCAGCCTGGCCGCTCGGAGATGAAGGTGGCCGCGGCGATGGAGGGCGTGGCCCACGCGGGCGGGGGCTACACGAGCTTCCCCATTATTCTCACGCGGCGTGGCGAGGTGCTCCACAACCACGCAACGGATTACGTGCTCCAAGAAGGCGACCTCATGCTGACCGACGGCGGCGCCCATGCCCCCGGAAGCCGCTATGCGGGCGACATTACGCGTGTCAGTCCGGTCGGGGGACATTTTTCAGACCGCCAGCGAGCGCTGTACGAAATTGTGCTGGACGCCGAGACGCAGGCCATCGACGCGTGCAAGCCCGGAGTGTCGTTTCGGGATGTTCATCTGCTTTCGTGCCGTGTCATCGCCGAAGGGCTCATTGGCCTTGGCTTGATGAAAGGCGATCCCGTGGAAGCCGTTGCGGCCGGAGCCCACGCTCTGTTCATGCCGCATGGTCTCGGCCACGCAATCGGCCTCGACGTTCACGATATGGAAGCTCTCGGAGAGGACCGCGTTGGCTACGACGACGAGTTCCAGCGCTCCGACCAGTTTGGCCTGGCGTACCTCCGCTATGCGCGGCGCCTGGAGGCCGGCAACGTGATGACCATTGAGCCGGGCCTCTATTTGATTGGCGTGCTCTCTGACATGTGGCGAGCAGATAACAAGCACTCCGCGTTCATCGACTACGACGAGTTCGACCAGTGGCGCGACTTCGGCGGCATCCGCATCGAGGATGACATCGTGGTGACGGAGGACGGTTGCCGCGTGCTCGGGCCGGGGATCCCCAAACAGGCTGACGACGTAGAGGCGGTCGTTCAATCGGGCGCTGAGACCTTCGCAGTCGCCTAGCAGTTTTCATCCCCCACACACGTTCTCCATGCGCATTCTCGGTATTTCAGGGAGCCTTCGCACCGGCTCCTACAACACGAAAGCCCTCAAGGCCGCCCAGGCGTTGGCGCCTGCTGGCGTGGGGTTGGACATCTACACCCTGCACGACATCCCGCTCTACAACGCAGACGTTGAGAAGGAGGGGATTCCGGCGTCGGTGGCGGCGCTCCGAGAGGCCGTTGTGGCTGCGGACGCCGTCCTTATCTGCACGCCGGAGTACAACTACTCCGTATCGGGTGTGCTGAAGAACGCCCTCGACTGGCTTTCGCGGGCGGGCGGCAAGCCGCTGGAGGGCAAGGCCGTGGCCATCATGGGCGCGAGCCCAGGACGGTTGGGGACCGTTCGTGCGCAGTACCACCTCCGGCAAATGCTGGTTCATTTCAACGCGCCCGTCCTGAATAGTCCGGAAGTGATGATTGCAAAAGCGCACGAGGCGTTCGACGAAGCCGGGGCGTTCACCAGCGAGCAAACAGCGGCGATCGTCCAGCGCCAGCTTCAGGCGCTCGTCGATTTTGCAGGCCTGCTCGAACGCGGCAAGGCAACGGCTAGCGGCTCCTAGCGCATCCGCGTGATCCGCCTCGTAGATCTCCGTCCATCCACGACGAGTCGGGCCACGTAAACGCCGGCGGGCAAGTCATCCGCCTCGAACGCGAAGCGATGAACACCGGCTTCGAGGCTGGTGGAAGCGAGCACGGCGACGCGGCGCCCGAGCGTATCAAAAACAGCCAGGTCGACAGACGCGGTGGCCGCCAGGTTCAATTCGAACGTACACGTTTCCACGAACGGATTTGGATACACCGACGGAGCAGCGAGACCTGAGCCGGCGATAGGCGCTTCCTGTACAAACCCCAGCGGCTCCGCTCGCGCGATCAACTCCAGTGAGGAAGCAATTAGCAGCGCAGCAGCTTCTTCCGATTCTGCCCAGGCAACCACGTGCAGAGCGTCGCCATCGGCTGGAAGGGAGTGAGGAGCATTGCCGTCAATCATCATCCAGCCACCCTCGGCATACGCGGTAAACCCAATGGCGAAAACCTCGCCGCCGTCTTCTCTTGAGATCGTGACCACATCAAACATCGCCCCTGCCATCACCCTCGAAGTGCGTGCGGAGATGCCGCCTTCAGAGAAAACAGCGGTTACGAGTTCGGTGTTGTAGTTGGGAAGTGTGCTAGCGACGAGCAGTGCGCCGAGCCTGCGCCCATCAGCCCGGAGGTAATCGGCCGCCGCAGTTTCTGCCACGCCGGGCAAGCCATCGGGGTTGAAAAGAAGCGCGAACGAGCCGTAGGGGCCTGTCTCGGGGATGAGGCTCGACGGGGGAATCGGGCTTGCCGAAGCTGCTTGGACGGCCAGGCAGCCGGATAGAACAGTGGCGAGGAGGAGGGTAGAAGTTCGATGCATGGAGCAGGGTAGGATGGGAGCGCAAGGCGCTCGCGCAAGCCCTGTTCCGTGATGGAATAGACGGGCAAGAAGACGCCCAAACGTGCGGAGTTCGGCGGGAATAGCCTGAAAACGAAAGACCAGGGGCCTAAGGAAGTGGTATTCATGCACCCCCTACGGGCATCTTCGAAACGTCGTTTCGAGGGTTGTGGGTCGAGATCGGGTTTCGTATGAAGCTCCTTCAGGGGTCTTTGTTGCCTAGATTCCTGTCATGAGGCTCCTCCTCCGCAA
>JADFLK010000221.1 GCA_022564455.1 Bacteroidota bacterium | reverse complement strand
GAGGGCAAGGCGGCTCCGCTCGCCGCCGGAAAGCACGCTGACGGACTTGAAAACATCATCTCCTCGAAACAGAAAAGCGCCGAGGAGTGAGCGGAGCTGTGTCTCCGATTGGCCCCGGCCAACCTCACGGAGGCTCTCCAGAACATCAAAAGAGGGATCGAGAGCTTCCGCCTGGTGCTGCGCGAAGAAGGTGTCCACCACTCTGTAGCCGGGTTCTCGCGTCCCATCGAAGGGCTCGACGCCGAGGAGCATCCGCGCCAGCGTCGATTTGCCCGCGCCGTTCTTCCCCACGAGCGCAATCTTGTCGCCCTTCTCGACGGTCAGCGCCGGCACGTCCTGAAACACGACGGTGTCATCCCCATCCTCGTTCGGGTAGGTCTTTGAGAAGCGTGATAGTTCCACCACAGAACGGCCGGAAGGGGGCGCATCCGGGAAACGAAAATGAATGGAAGCGTCATCGGACGGCGGCGGCTGGAGGCGCTCCAGCCTGGCCAGCATCTTAATGCGGCTTTGCACCTGCCGCGCTTTCGTGGCCTTGTACCGGAAGCGCTCAATGAAGCGCTCGGTCTCCGTGATTAGCCGCTGCTGGTTGTCGTACGCCGATTGCTGGAGGGCGCGGCGCTCTTGGCGATCCTGCAGATAGAAGGCGTAGTTGCCCGCGTAATCCTCGATGCGGCCATTGGCGATCTCTGCGATGCGTGTCACCATGCGGTCGAGGAAGTAGCGGTCGTGGCTGACGATGACGACCGCGCCGGGATAGCTTTTCAGGTAGCCCTCCAGCCAGTCGATGGATTCGATGTCGAGGTGGTTCGTGGGTTCGTCGAGGAGGAGGATCGTGGGCCGGCGAAGCAGAATCCGGGCGAGGGCCACGCGCATCCGCCATCCGCCCGAAAACGTGTTGAGCGGCCTCTGCATCTCTTCGACGGAGAACCCGAGGCCATGCAGGACGGCCCCGGTGCGCGATTCGATGGTGTGGAACTCGTGGGAGAGAAGCTGCGAATGGACACGGTCGAACCGCGTCACCAGCTTCATATACGCCGCCGATTCGTGGTCGGGGTGGGCCTCCATCTCGGCAGCTAGTCTCCGCTCTTCCTCCTCCAGGCCGCGAATCTCATCGAAAGCATGGAGTGCCTCGGAGAGCGGCGAACCATCCAGATCCATCTCCTGCACATCCTGCGCCAGATAGCCGACCGTGGTCGCGCCCTCTCGCGTGACGTTGCCGGAGTCCACATCCTGCTGCGTCGAAATAATGCGGAGCAACGTTGTTTTCCCGGCGCCGTTCGGCCCGATCAGGCCAATGCGCTGCCCAGGCTTGATGGCCCACGTGAGATCCTCAAAGAGGGGGTCGCCGCCGAAGGCGAGGTGGATGTTCTGGAGATAAAGCACGGAGAACGATGAATGCCGAAGGATGAACGCTGAAGGTCGATGCTCTAATCGTTGCGCTTTGTGTTTTTGATGATGGTTGTGATTATAGCAATGATCTCATCTGTCTCACCGAGAAGCGGTTTGATCCGCTTGGGTGGCAACATGCTGGTGAGGACCATCAATTTCAGGCGGAACAGAGACTCCAGCGCTTCCTTACTGCGAGACCTGCATCTTGTGGATGAAGTCCTTGTGCGATTCGCCCGAACGAGCTTCCGAAACGTTTGCGCCAATGGAAACGGCCGCTCGCAAGTACTGATTGCCGATGACCCGTCCGGCCCTGTCGTCCTGTCCTTGCAGCACGCGAAGCAGGTTTACCGCATGTGATGCATATGTAAGGGTTCACTCTTCAATGTTTTGAGGTTCTCGTCCGCTGTTTGATCCTTCAGCATTCATCCGTTACTATTCAGCGTTCAGTACGCATTATCGTGAACGAATCCCCTAACTAGCGTCAAGGCCATGATCTTCGCGTCCAGCCAGAGGCTCCAGTTCTGGATGTAGTAGAGATCATGCTGGATGCGTTTTTCGAGGCTTGTGTTGCCGCGCCACCCGTTCACCTGCGCCCAGCCCGTGATGCCCGACTTCATCTTATGGCGCAGCATGTAGCCGGGGATCTCGTGGCGGAAGTTCTCGATAAAGACGGGACGCTCCGGCCTCGGCCCCACGACCGACATGTCTCCTTTTAGCACATTGAAAAACTGCGGCAACTCGTCCAGGCTGGTCTTGCGGAGAAATGCTCCTGTACGCGTGGCACGCGTTTCACCTTTCTCCGCCCAGACGGCGCCCGTGTTTGTTTCCGCATTTACCGGCATCGAACGGAATTTGAGCATCGTGAACTTCTGCCCGTTCAGTCCCATGCGCTCCTGTTTGTAGAAAACTGGCCCACGAGAAGACAGCTTGACGGCCAGCGCGATCGCCAGAAGCAGCGGGGAAAGCAGCAGGATGGCCAGCGCTGAGAAACCGATATCAATACCGCGCTTGACGAGTTGGCGGATGTCGAACGGGGCCTCGTCGATCAGGTGGATGACCGGGAGGCCGTCTATATCGGAGACCCGGCAATTCATAAGTAGGTCGAAGTGCAGGAGGTCGGGTACAAGGCACATGTTGGCTGTCCGGCGAGACACGGCGTTGGCAATGTCCTCGATCTTCTCTGCTGCTGAAAGGGGGAGAGCGGCGTAAACGAGGTCGATGGTCCGGCCTTGTTCGTTTAGCGTATCCAATACGTCTCCGATGGCATCGACGGGGCCGATAATTTCTGGTTCTAATCGTTCGTGCCGTTTTGTGTCCGTAAGCGCTTCCAGATCGATGGTCTCCCGGCTGTCATCCAGAAACCCGACAACGTCGATACCCATCCAGGGGTAGTTCTGGAAAGCGTTGGCCAGCCGTTTGCCCGCTTCTCCCGCACCCACGATTAGCACGCGACGCACGTTACGCCCTTGCTGGCGGGCGCGTCGGAGTGCTACGTAAATGGTCATTCGCATGCCGACGAGCAGGACAGAGGAGATCATCCCGAAAAGCAGCATGTGTACGCGCGAAAACGCGAACGTCCGGTAGAAGAACGTTGCCGCCACCGAAGCCACGAGGCCCAGGAAAACGGCCCGTGCAACTGCAAAAACAACCAGTGTAAGCCGCTGGGCGCGACGGGTCTGGTACAGGCCGGACAGTAGGAAAATCGTGCCCCAGAGGACAAGAACGCCCGGAAGGAACCGCAGATACATCGAAAGTGGCACTTCCCTCGCTCCAACGGTAAGAGGGAGCGCCTCGGTGAGCGCATCCACCGAACTACCGGAATTGACGTCCAGCACACGAAATCTGATGTAGAACGCCACAATCCACGCAACTGCAATAGCGACGAGATCGGCCACGAACAAGGCGCGCTGAAGTGCCTGGCTTTTTTCTTTTAGCATGTTTCGCTAGGGTTTCTCGGGAGAGCGTTCCTTTAGATAAAGACGCGCAAACGTACAAAAACGCTCCATCCGAAGCTCAGATCGCCGCCGCGACGGAAAGGGGTCGGAGCTTTTCGGGATGCGTTGCCTGGATAAGCCCTCTGGCCAGCGCGCGCGTTGAGCTTATCAAAGGGGTGCCATCGTTTTCGGCTTCCGGTACGGCCAACGGTAGTTCCGTACAGCCAAGGATAACCGCATCCGCGCCCTTCTCCCTGAGGTGCTCGATGCCTGCTAGAAGGGCGGCGCGCGCACGGCTGGAAGGAGGAGTGCTCTGAGCCTTGAGGCCCCACTTGGGGTTGAAGATGGAAGCCTGAATGGTGTCTTGGATGGCCGAGTCCGGTACTACGGGCGCCATGCCGGCATGCTCAAGCCCAATCTGGTGTATCCGGCTTTCGATAGCGGAATCCGTGGCGAGAATCCCAACGGTCCTTGCATCCGGCGCCCGCTGCCGGACCATTTCAACAATGGCGTCAACGATGTGGAGGATCTGGATTTTTCGCCCCTCAATTTCCATCGCCTCCCGCAACCTATCGAAAAGAATCGGAGCATGGGCGGTGTTGCACGGAATACCCACCAACGAGCATCCCGCGAGGTGAAGCCGCCGAAGCACGTCAATCATCGCCGGAACCGGGCTGGGTGCAAACTCCGGTTCGGCAATCCACGCGCTGCGATCGGGGAAGCGGCCTGGGTACGAAATAAGCGTAACGGGCAGGTGCTCCTGATCGTTTCCGGCAACGGTCTCATCGAAGAGCGCCCGAACGAGGTCGAGGCCGGCGTAGGGGCCAAGCCCGCCAAGGACGCCAATGGCGTTTCGCTCGTCGGGAAAGGGGGCCTTTGGGAGGAGCGAAGGCGTCAAAACAGGTTGCTGATGCTACGCGGCGATGAAAAGCCGGGCAAGAAACGCCGGAGGGCGAGAGGACTGCTGAGGAACCTAGCACGCGCAAGTCGCAGAATCGACCTGTTCGGCGCGATTTTGTAGAATGTGCATGGGGAGAGGCCGTCTTCTGACGGGCATAGATGATTCGTGCGCTTCAGATTCATTGACTGCGCCATGCACGAACTGGTATTTTTGCAAATCTCGGCCGGCCTCATCGAATTACGTCATTGATTCAGTGGCGTCGCTAGCCGTGCCCGATCGTCTAATGGCAGGACAGCGGCCTTTGGAGCCGTCGGTGAAGGTTCGAATCCTTCTCGGGCAACCGTAGCAGTAGAAACATCAATCCCTGTTGGTTCAGAGTGAGTTACCCGAGGCAGCCTCGCGCGCGGTCTCCGCCGCGAACGCAGTGCGTTCGCTCTCGGGCAACTTCGTTTTGAGTAAGGAGCGGATGAGGGTGTGAGAGAAGGGTTCACGCCGCCTTCGTTCTGTACCGCGCCGACATCTTCCAGACCACCAACCCCT
>JADFLK010000220.1 GCA_022564455.1 Bacteroidota bacterium | reverse complement strand
CGTATCCGCATGGAGGAACACGAGAACCTCGCCCGAGGCTGCTTTCGCCCCTGCGTTCATCTGGCGAGCTCGGCCTCTCGGTACTTCTATAACCCGGGCGTGGTGCGAGGCCCGTTCCACCGTGTCGTCCTCCGATCCACCATCCACCACGATCACCTCAGCGGCGCCCGGCTGTACCAGCACACTGGCCAGGGTGGCCTCAATGTGCGCGGCTTCGTTGAGGGTGGGGATGATGACGGAGATAGTCATGCGTAGTGCGTATTACGTAATGGGCAGCAGGTTCGGCATCAGCACACAATGCGGATTACGCAAAACTCACCAAAACATCAATTTCATGCAGAACACCGAGCCGCCGGACTTGAGGAACTCGTCCGTGTCGACCTCAATTACCTCATAGCCGGCCTCCCTTAACTGCTGGTTGGTCTGCGTGCAGCCGCGCTGGATGATAACGTTCTTGCCGTCGGGGGAGTGGGCGTTGCAGGCGAATAGCTCGCGCGCTTCGCCGGCAGGAGCCTCCAGCACTCGGTCGAAGTGCGCGTGGATGAGTTCGAGGCCTTCCGGCCGGAATGCGTCGGGATAGATAAGAACCGTGGTTTCGTCCAGTGGGCAGAGGCAGGTATCGAGGTGGTAGAAATCGGGGTCGGTGAGGTGGAGCGGCAGGACGGGGAAGCCGAGACGCTCACTCAGTCCGTCAAATACCGCCCGATCCGTTCGGTAGCCGTATCCACCCCAGAGCAGGTAGCGTCCCGGATGCCAGAGCGCATCGCCCATGCCCTCGAAATCCCCGATAGTGTCCGCGTCGAGGCGGAGTATTTCGTACCCGTTGTCCTCAAAAAACCGGGCGAAGTAGTCTACTTCCTCGCGCCGCTCCGGCGCGTGCATCCTGCTCAACACTACGCCCTGATTGCCACCCGGCGTGCGGTAGGGCAGGGTCTGATTCGCGCAGAAGACCATGTCCGGCAGGTCTTCAGCGCCATCCAACACTGTTACGCTGATGCCCAAAGACACGTACGCATCTTTCAACGTATCCCACTGGGCACGAGCTCGTTCCGAATCCACTTTGCCGATGTGCCCCTCCATGTGAGGGTTGATGACGTACTCTACGCCAAAAAAAGCTGGCGTCGTCATCAGCACGCGTCCCGGCAGCGGAATGGGCGGCAGCGAGCGGATATCGAAGCGGGTGGGGGAGGAGGTTTCCATGCGTCCTGAGATGTGGCTGCGGAAGATAGCCGGAGTTACGTGCCGGGAAAAACAAAAAAAAGGCGTTCCCGCCACTGCGAGAACGCCTGAAAAGGGAAGTGGAAATCTCTAGTGTTTACGCTGCATGTGCATGCCCTCAAAGAAGGCGGGATCAAGGATGGCCTGCACATACACGGCATCACTAGACTCGCGTACCCGGACGCCGTCCAGCATGGCAGCCATCTCCGGGTTTTCTTGCCGCGACGTGGTGCGCATCAGTGAGATAGCGCCTCGCAGGATGTCTGCCACATCACCGACGCTGGCGTTATCGCGGGGGATGCCCACGGCGGTCATCTCTACTTCGTCGCCCCCAAAGCCGAACGACATCACGCCGGAGCCCACCATGTTTGCTGCCAGCCCCATCCCGGCCATCGGGCCGTCGTTGTGGGCATCGTCGTGATGGTCAATTTTGCGGACGGCAAACCACGCGCCATCCGGGTGGGCAGCACGCTCGATGAGGGCCATCATTTCGGCGTCGCCGGACAGGCCATGAACACCGTTCGCCACGCGGTCGATCATCGCGTAAAGCTCAGACTCCTCGCCGGCCACCGCCATTTCGTCGTTGATGAGGCCAAACCCGAACGTGCCGTCGTCCTCGGTAACAAGGTAGACGGGGGTGTCGTTGTAGGTCGTGCGGGTGATCTCGGCAGGTGCGTTTTCATCCAGGTAGGCATCCACGCGGGCGCGGTCAAAATCGGCGTAGACGACGAAAGCGGGGCGGTTGCTTTCCCCATCGACTTCGGATACAGTCATGTACACCCGGCGCACATCTTCTTCAGGGTCGAAGCCGGTCAGGCTCATGAACTCCTTGAATCGGGCTGCGCTTTCGCCGTTAAGATTCTCGGGCGAGAAGGGGCTCTCGTGGTCTTCGAAGATGGCGCTCTGCCGGGCCGCCTGGAGGTTGACCATCCCGGCCATGTCGGTGCCGGCGGGGAGGATATACAGCGCATTGCGCGTCTGTAGGGCCAGTTCGCCATCGGGCGCGCCGATCGAGCCTTCGCATCCGGTAAAGACGAAAGCTGCAGCAATGAGAATGAGGGAGGGTCGCATGATGGATTGGGGGTGCTAGATCACGTAATCACGCATTCACGTGTCACGTTAGAAATCCTTGCGTTGGAATAGCCAAAAGGCGCCCGCATAAGCAATAATCCCAAACGCAAGCGAGGACACAAGGGGAGACCACGACTCAACGGGTTGCCCGCTTACAAGTTGCGGCACGATGTACGCACCCACGTCCACGAACTTCGGGAGCACATTGTAGAACGCGATGACGAGGCTGCGTCCGGGCTGGGTGATCTGATCGCGAAGCGGTTCGATCGCCAGGATGAGTGTCGCGAAAAGAAGTCCAAACGTCAAAATTAGCGCGAGAGGAGCACTTCCTGTCCATACGCTAGTGATTGTGATCAGGCTGTAGAGCACCATGAACATGATGAACACGATGCCGATTGCAATCAAAAAGCGGGGATTCCACACCCCCGTCTTGATGGACATCACCAACCAAACTGCGCCGAGTAAATAGATGAGGAGCGCGAGCATCACCACGCTCACACCCAGCAATCGCCCTATGAGGATCTTTGAGCGGCTCAATGGTTTGGTGAGCAGGAGGTCTACTTGTCCCCGTTCAAGCATCGATGCGATAAGCCCACCTGTTGCAAATAGAGCCAGCAGGATGCCCACCCAGTATGCCGCGCCTGCTGCAAACATCTCTGCACCGAAGACAAACGTTTGGAGCATTGAGTTGCCGAAGGGGAGTTCCTGGTTTCCGCTTGCGAACTCGGACTCACCAACCATCTCATCCCCGAAAAAGCGAATGCCGGCCAGCGAGCCTTCAATCACATCGAGCTGGAGTGCAAGGGCGAGCACGACCCATACAAGCGTGGCCACGCCGAACAGGCCAAGAATGATTTTCCTGGCGCGTAGCTCGTAGAGGGTGAGGAGGAGGAGGGCGGTCACTTTTTCGTGTACGGTTAGAAGGTTTCAGATTGGAAGGTTGTAGGTTTTGCTGAAGGAGCTACTGAGATGAAATCTGGAACCTGTAACCTTCTAATCTTTAACCCTCAACAACATCAATAAACAAATCCTCCAGACTCTGTCGGAGTGGCTCCACAGATTCAATCTCGACGCCTGCGGCTCGGAGGCTATCTAGAGACGCATTCAGAGCAGAGCGGTCAAGGGCGTGAACGCGATACTCGCCGAGATCGCCGGAAAGAGAGCCCTCCACCAAATTGATGTTGGCATCGTGGGCGTGATCCGGTATGGCCGTGCAGCGCAGCCGCCACACGCGGTCTTCTGTTGTGAGTTCTTCCACCGTGCCCTCGCGGACAAGCCGGCCTTCCTTGAGTATGGCCACGCGCGTACACACACGCTCGATTTCGCTGAGGAGGTGCGAGTTCAGGAACAGCGTCACGCCATCAGAATTCAGTTCGAGGAGCAGGTCGCGGATTTCGCGGCGGCCGACGGGGTCCACGCCGTCGGTTGGCTCGTCCAACAGAACAAGCTTCGGGTTGCTCATTAGTGCCTGCGCGATGCCGAGGCGCTGCATCATACCCTTCGAATACGTCTTCACGCGCCGATCTGCGGCATCGGAAATGCGGACTCGCTCCAGCAACTCTTCCGATCGGGTTACCCTGTCGTTCTCTGCCGTGCCCGACATCCGCGCATACAAATCCAGCGTCTGACGCCCGGTGAGGAACTCGGGAAAGCGATGATTCTCGGCGAGAAAGCCTACTGATCTACGCGCTTCGGGTGAGCGGATGGTCTTGCCGAAAAGCTCGGCGCTGCCCTCGGTTGGATGAACAATCCCAAGCAGCAACTTGACGAGCGTGGTCTTGCCCGCACCGTTGGGACCGAGCAGGCCGAATATCTCCCCCTCGTCGATGGTCAGATCCAACGGCCGGAGCGCGTGCACGGTCGACTTCCCAAACGCAGTCGTGTAGGTCTTTGAGAGGCCGTGGGTGGAGATCGCGGGTGCTGGCACGGGGTGAAGCGCGAGTTATGAACGCCCTACGTTTGGCATTTCTATCTGTTGCAGAACAGAGTACGAGCCACATCTGTCGCCTCCGCATGGATGAGTCACCCTCACTCAGCGAAGAAATCCGCCGAGACCACACCATCGTGCAACTGCACGATGGTGTGGTTGAGTTCAATCATGCCGGCGCCCCCTCCAGTACGGTCTCCCAGTCTTGCGCGCGCGCCCATTCCTCGAAGCGCTGCCAGGCGACTTCGGGGAACTCGCTCCGCAGGCCGTCGATGTTCACCGAATAGCCAACGGCGTCGAACCACTCGAACATGATTGCCATGTCTTCGCTCTGTTCGCGCATCGCGTCCGGCGGGAAGCCTTCGTACTGAACGGGGTGGCCAAGGATGTCGGCGAAGACCGCGGCGAGGTTGTCATTTGTTAGCTCGTCTCCGGCGATGTCGAAACGTTTTCCGAAAACAGACTCGCGGCGTTCAATAACCGCGGCGGCGAAAGCGCCGATATTGGCCACGGAAATCTGCTGCAACGGGCGGGCGCCCGGCATCGCCATCGAGAGCTTGCCTTCGTTA
>JADFLK010000219.1 GCA_022564455.1 Bacteroidota bacterium | reverse complement strand
TCCCCTGCCTCGCCACATTTGCTTTGAGCTTGTAGAACCGCTTCCGCACCTTCTCCACGGCCACGATTTCCCCTTCATCCTGCATCAGGCACGCCAACTGCCGCGTCTTGCTCCCCGGCGCTGCGCATAGATCGAGCACACGCTCGCCCGGCTGTGGATCGAGAATCAGGGGAGGAAGCTGGCTCGAGACGTTCTGGATGTAGATCGCATCCCTCGATGCCGGTTCGGAGTTCAGGAGTTGCGGCCGCTGCTCGGCTGGAACGGCAAACGCTCCGGGCACCGCCGACACGGCCTCGGGTGAAAGACCCACGCTGCGTAGTTCGTCAAGCGCAGCATCCTCCGAACCCTTCAGTCTGTTAATCCGAAAGCCAACGGCCTGAGGCGCGGAGAACGATCCCAGCACCCCATCGAACCGCTCCGGGGGGACAATGGAGCGGAGGCGCTCAACAAAAAGCTCTGGAAGGGGCACGAGAACAGGCCGAATCAGGTTCGCGCGCAACTTATCCACCAGGAGTCTGTCTGGTTTAGGAGGCTGTTGAATTACGTACTCCGTCGCCGAGACAGCCTGCCCCGACTTGTCGGGGAGCGTATCTCGGTCGAGATCAAGGCGCGAGATCGCAGTCGAATCCGCGATTCGGCCCCGCAGTACTGCGGGGCAACGCTGAGATCGACCGTGAGACACCCCACAGTACTGCGGGGGTGAGGTATTTCAACAGCCTCCTAGCCTCTATCAATCGTCCCGGGTCTTCGGGTCGCTGTCGCGGTATCGCTTATACAGCCGATGCACTCCAGCCGGATCGCCGATGATGGTGATACAGTCACCCTCTTGTAGTACGGTTTCGGCATTTGGTACGTCGAAGTCATCACCCCGTTGTAGCAGCGCCACTGAGTTGCCAGGAGGGAGCTCGATCTGGCCGATTTTCTTCCCGATAAACCCCGAAGTGGTGTTTTTTGCACTGAGGAAGAGCGAGAGGAAGCGGTCGTGGTGAAGCAGAGTCTCTTTCAGTTCTCGCTCGTCATCGGCTGCAAGCCACTCCTCCAGAAAATCTTTCTGATCGATGCAGCCCGCTATGTTTGCCAGGATACGGAGATGCATCTCTGGGTTTTCTTCTGGGCTGACCAGGAAGAAAAAGGCATGCACTGTCTCGCTCGCTTCCAGGTCGTCCTGGGTCGGACGTATCCCGGCTCGACTTCGCGCCAACAAGAGCGCGGACTGGTCGATTCCACGTAGCCGGATGTGTGGCAGAGCGACGCCTCCTGCTATTGGCGCGGCGCCATATCGGGAGCCTTCCTGTAGCGCCTGCGCCAGGCCCTCCACGTCTGTGGAAAGCTCGCGGGCAAGCGATGCTGCTGCCTGCGCAACCAGTTTCTCGTACGAGATACTACCGTCAAGGTCAATGACCTCCGAACGCGCAACCAGTTGCTCAAACGGCACCTGGCCGACTTGTCCCTGCCGATGGGCCACCGAAGGCACGAGGACTACCACATGGTCGTCGCTCTCTGGCGTGAGCGTCTGATCGTCGGTGAAGAGGCGGAGCTCACCGTCAGCGTTTACCAACGCCATGGGTACAAGATCGTCGTCATAGCGCCTTTGCAGAGAAGCGTAATCATCGTCTTCGGACAGTTCAAAGGTCTTTATTTCAGCTCCCTGGTCGAACCGTTCCGCAAGCGAAGCAAAGGTTGCGCCTTTTCCCCAAAGCGGGCGTCCTCGAAGATGTAGGGGGAGTTCACCCTCGCCCGCGCGGAGGTTTCCCACCCTGGCGTTCAGCTGGTAGACCCCGGTGCTCTCGAAAATCTCAGAAAACCGCAATGCTGCCAGCGAGTTGACCTCGTCGTTTGGTGTAAGCGCTACGAGCTTGCCAATTGAGCTCAGGTCAAGATCATCGACCACGTCTTCCGACAAGACATTTCCTCGCTTCGCCGTCAGGCCTTCTTGCCGTGCGCGCGCCACGTTCGTAGAGTTTGAGTCGAGCATCAAAACGCCGAAGCCCAGATCGCTGATAACCCGGGCCAGTTGCCTGGCCCACGCATGGGCTCCGACGAACAGCACACCCTGCGGGTTGGGCTGGGCGAGACCCAGCCGGCGCGCAAGCGGCGATATACTCAGGCCGTATACCGCAACGGTGCCTACAATCACCAAGAAAATGACCGGCACCATGCGTGCTGCGTCTTCGGGGAAGTATTCCTCCAGGCGGAAGCTGAACAGCGAGGCAACGGCCGCCGCGACGATTCCCCTCGGCGCGAGCCATGCCAGAAATGCCTGCTCCTTCCACGTCAGCTTTGTGCCAATCGACGACAGCATGACTGCCAGCGGCCGGATAACCAGCATCAGCAAACCAAGGAAAAGCAGCGAACCTACGCTGATGTAGGCCAGCGCCGAAAGCTCAAGACGCGCACTGAGAACGATGAAGAGCACCGAGATGAGAAGCACACGGAGGTCTTCCTTGAACTCGATAATCTTGTGGACCGACACGTAGCGCTGGTTGGCCATGAAGATGCCCATGAGCGTCGTGGAGAGCAGCCCGGCCTCATCCTGCAGCGCGTTCGCGAGGGCGAAGACCGCCACGACGGTCATCAGGGTCATCGGATTCTGGAGCCAGTCGGGGACGAGCCTGCGGCGGATGAGCACAATCAGGAAAAACGCGCCCGCCACACTGACGCCCAGGCCAACAACGATCTCCAGGAGAAGCACCTCCAGAAGAGGGCCGGCTACAGCAGTGAAGCCCTTGGCTGCATACGCCGGCGAAGATGGCGTATTTAGTAGAATAACGGCCTCCAGTACCAGCACGGCCAGAATGGCGCCAATGGGGTCGATGGTGATGCCCTCCCACTTGGCGGCTGTGCCCACGCGTCCGCTGGGCCGGACGTGCCGTAATAGAGGGATAATTACCGTAGGGCCGGTTACCGTCAGAATTGCCCCCATGACAGCCGAAACCGGCCATCCGAACCCTACCAGATAGTGCGCCCCGATGGCCGCAGTGACTCCTGTAAACACCACGCCGACGGTAATCAGGTTGCGGACTACGTGCCCCACATCGCGCAATTCGTCGAGCCGCAGGCTCAGACCACCCTCAAACAGGATAATGCCAATGGCCAGCGAAACGAACGGGAAGAGCCAGTTGCCCTGCAGCAACGTCGGATCGATGAAACCGGTGACGGGACCCGCAACGAAGCCGCAGACGAGCAGCAAGAGGATGCTCGGCAGGCGAAACCTCCAGGCCAGCCATTGCGCTCCCACACCGAGAACAACGACGACGGCAATGGCGATGAGAAGCTCTTCGGGTGACATGCGGCAAAGGATGGCGCGAGAAGGTACGGCCCGGCACTCTGCGGTTGCCGTGTGGCGTACGGTTGGGTAATGACGATCTTCCGTTGATCCGCACACTGCGACCACTTGGCCATGCGCCGCTTCATTTTCGTTTTTCTCGTTTTCGCTCCACTTATGGCATCGATTGGTGCAGGCTGTGGGCCGAGCGAAGCGGCTCCGCCGGATGGACCTGACGTGGAGATGCCGGGAGTCGAACCCGTCGAGGCAGAAGCTCCTGTTCGCGGCGATACGCTTCCAGAATTGTTCTCCTACCTGCGGGATGTAGCTCCGGGCATCATTCAGGAAATGCGTTACGCTACGGCGTTCAACTTCGTAGGCGAACCCATCGACGGCTACGAGTCTGCTGAGTGCATTCTGACAACACGCTCCGCACGGGCGCTTGCGGACGCGCAGACCGAGCTGGAAGCCGACGGATATTCCCTGAAGGTGTACGACTGCTACCGCCCCCAGCGGGCCGTAAACCACTTTGTGCGGTGGGCGAACGGTTCATCTGAGACGATGAAGTGGGCCTTCTACCCCGAGGAGCCGAAGCGGTCGTTGTTTTCTCGCGGCTACATCGCCCGGCGCAGTGGCCACAGCCGGGGATCGACGGTCGATCTCACACTGGTTCGGCTTCCGTATGAAGAGCCCGGTGCCTACCCCAATCCGTCGGACGGCCTACTACCGCGCTGCGACCGCCCGCTCGGTGAACGCTACGCCGAAGGCGACCTCGACATGGGTACGGCCTACGATTGCCTCAGCCCGGTCTCGGCTACCGAAAATCGATCTGTTGGAAGAGAAGCGCGGGCCAACCGACTCCGGCTCCGTGCTGTGATGAGCCGCCACGGCTTCCGCAACTATAGCAAGGAGTGGTGGCACTTCACCCTCCGCAACGAGCCCTTTCGGCGGACCTACCATGACTTTCCGGTGCGATGAGCAAGTAGCATTTGAATGCTATCCTATTTGATAGCTTTGCAGAATGGTCGACGGCTATTCAATCATAAACTAACAATAATAGATAAAGATATACCAGAATCTAATGACGCTGTTCTCAACCTTGGCCGATCCGAGCCTTTAGCCTCATGCCCCAATCGTACCGCCGCTCCGCGCTCTACACGCTCATCTCCGTTTTCTTTTTCTGGGGATTTGTCGCGGCGTCGAATACGATTCTCATCCCGCTGTTCAAGCAGTATTTCGAGCTGACGCAGGCGCAGTCTCAACTGGTGGATTTCGCGTTCTACGCGGCGTACTTCGTGGGGTCGTTGCTGTATTTCGTGATTTCCCTGAGCGCGGGGGATCCCCTAAACAAGATTGGGTACAAGAAGGGGCTCGTCCTAGGATTGCTGATCTCGGCAGTCGGAGCAGCCGGGATGGTGCCGGCGGCCACGGAACAATCCTTTGTGCTGATGCTGGCGGCCCTGTTCGTCATCGGGTTGGGCTTCGCGTTGCAGCAGATCGTTGCCAACCCGTACGTCATCGCGCTGG